>JANJXJ010000136.1 GCA_024709105.1 Lentimicrobium sp.
CCCAATTGCATTGGGGGTTATGATGGGCAATCCCTACGGGATTGTAGATCTGCAGATCATTTTATGGTCCATTGAAAAATGAGACAACCCCATTTATTCTATTCGCTTTTGTACTTATTTAACTATGCAAGTTAATGTTAAAATGACTTTTGATTATTTTAAGCAGGTTCTCCGCTCAGCACAATTGTTTGTATATCAACAATATATGTTAGGCGTAATTTTTAATTACGCCGTTTCATAGGACTTTTGAGACAGCCCTTTATTGATGGGCAATCCCTACGGGATTTTACATCTGCAGTTCATTTTATGGTCCATTGAAAAATGAGACAACCCCATTTTTTCTATTCGCATTTGTACTTATTTAACTCTGCAAGTTAATGCTAAAATGAGTTTTGATTATTTTAAGCAGGTTCTGTTTACAGTCATGATAACATTATGATGTTTCATAGAAAACGCGGTAAAAACTTCAATAAATTTAACAGGAATAAATAGGTGAGCAGAAATTTAAATCATACCTTTGTCCACTGAAAAAAAACTCATTATCACTACTTAAATCCACTGACAAAGATGCCATTAATGAATGCAATCAGGGAGAATGCAATACGTTTAAACAAGTGTATTGTACTTCCTGAAGGAACTGAGGACCGCACCCTGAAAGCTGCCGATTTTATTCTGAAAGAAAAGCTTGCCCGGATAATTTTATTAGGCAGCAAGGCAGAAATTGACCGCAAATCGGCCGAATTCGGATTACAATTTGTACAGCAGGCCAGAATCATTGACCCGAAAACCAATCCTGAAAAGGAAAAATATGCTCAGTTGCTTTTCGAAATCAGAAGCAGCAAGGGTCTTACCTTTGAAGAGGCGCTCACACTAGTGGAAGATCCCTTGTATCTGGCAACTTTGCTCATAAAAACCGGCGAGGCCGACGGCGAAGTAGCCGGAGCCCAGAATGCAACAGGAAACGTTTTGCGGCCTGCATTTCAAATAGTCAAGACATTACCGGGAATCAGTGTGGTATCGGGTGCATTTCTCATGCTGCTGAAAGACAATCCTTATGTTCCCGGAAACATTCTGGTTTTTGCCGATTGTGCAGTACATCCCGATCCAACCGCTTCGGAGCTTGCTGAGATTGCTGTTTCAACAGCACTTACCGCCAAATCAATTGCCGGCCTCGAGCCCCGGGTAGCCATGCTGAGTTTTTCAACCAAAGGCAGTGCTAAACACGCATTTTGTGATAAAGTAATTGAAGCCACCCGCATCGCCCGCGAAAAAGCGCCCTGGCTTCAGATTGACGGCGAATTACAGGCCGATGCCGCCATAGTTGAAGCTGTGGGAATGAGCAAGGCTCCGGGAAGTCCCATTGCAGGCAAGGCCAATGTGCTGGTATTTCCGAATCTGGAAACCGGCAATATCGCCTACAAGCTGGTTCAGCGCCTGGCTGGTGCCGAAGCCATAGGACCGGTGCTGCAGGGCATGGCAGCGCCCATCAACGACCTCTCCAGAGGTTGCTCGGTAAGCGATATTGTAAACCTGGTGGCCATTACAGCCAATCAGTGCGGAGAAAAGTAACTGAATTTCAACAAACATAACTTAAGTAAACAATGTCAGAAAGATTAGAAGATTTTAGTCTGGGCAAATCCATGCAGTCCAAAGGCAGTATCCAGAAAGTGGGTATTGTGGGCTGCGGAACTATGGGTCAGGAAATTGCTGTACTCATGAGTCAATCCGGAATTGATGTTGCCTTTATTGATATATCGGATGAAAGAATTGCCGATGTAATGTTGCGCATTGAGCGTCATCTCGACGACCGCATCTCCAAATGGGGGCTTACCGGAAGCGAGAAAAAACTGATTCTGTCGCGCATAAAAGGTTCAACCGACTACACCAGCATAGCCGATTGCGACGTGGTTTTTGAAACCGTTAATTCCAAGAAGAAAGGCACCAGCCTTGAACTCAGGCAGGAAATCTTCAGAAAAATTGAAGCTGTTGTTTCTCCTGATGCTGTAATTACTTCAAATACAGCAACTCTGATGATCTCAGAAATTTCATCAGTGCTTAAAAATCCGGGCAGGGCAATGGGATTGCACTTCTTTTCTCCTGTTGGAAAGGTTAAAATTATAGAAGCAGTAAGATCGGTTTACACTACCGCCGAAACCTATGCCCTGGTAAGCAAACTGGCACTGCTGGTTGGTAAAAAGCTCATCAGTGTAAACGAATCAGCCGGCAACATCAGCACCCGCATGTTGGTACCACTCATCAACGAGGCCTGCGAAATTCTTATGGAAGGTGTTGCCACAGTTGCCGACATTGATGAAACCATGCGCGAAACCTCTGGCTTACAATTGGGTCCTTTCGAAATGGCCGACAAAATCGGGCTCGACAAGGTATTAAAATGGATGGAGAACCTGTATGCCGAATTCGGAGAGCAGAAGTACAAACCATCGCCGGTTCTCAAGCGCCTGGTAAGGGCAAATATGGTGGGCCGCCGCACAGGTGAAGGCTTTTATCTATACACAGGCAATAAAAAAATCGCAAAAGCAGGTTCCATCACCAACCTGGGCAGGGCTTAACCCGCGTTTAAACGGAAGTTTACAAATTGTAAAAAGAAACCAAAATGAAAATAGTTGTTTTGAACTGCGGAAGTTCATCCATTAAATATCAGCTTTTTGACCTCCCCTCGCAGGAAGTACTTGCTAAGGGACTGGTTGACAAAATCGGGCTCAAAGGCTCGTTGATCAAACATTCGCGCAACGATGGCACCGAAGTTAAACTCGAAGGCGAAATCCTTGACCATCAGATTGGCATTGAGTATTTGCTCGGTATTCTCATCAGTGAAAAATACGGCAGCCTGAAAAGCCTTGAAGAAATCAATGCTGTTGGCCACAGGGTAGTTCATGCCGGCGAAAAATTCAACGGCAGTGTTTATATTACCCCTGAAGTAATTGCAGCACTTGAAGAATGTATTGACCTGGCTCCGCTCCACAATCCGCCCAACCTCAAGGGTATTTATTCCATCACAGCCCTGTTGCCTAATATTCCACAGGTGGGTGTATTTGATACTGCTTTTCACCAAACCATGCCCGATTATGTTTACCTGTATGGAATTCCCTTTTCGCTTTACGAGAAGTACAAAATCCGCCGCTATGGTTTTCACGGATCATCGCACAGGTACGTTTCGCAGAGAGCCTGCGAGATACTGGGCAAAAAGATTGAAGATCTTAAAATCATTACCTGCCACCTGGGTAACGGAGCCAGCATTGCTGCCATTAAAAACGGCAAATCGCTCGATACCTCCATGGGTATGACCCCGATTGAAGGCCTGATGATGGGAACCCGCACGGGAGACCTCGACATAGGAGCCTTTATTCAGATTATGAATAAGGAAGAAATTGACATTGCCATTGCCAACACCCTGGTAAACAAACACAGCGGTATGCTTGGTGTTTCGGGCGTTTCATCCGATATGCGCGATGTTGAAAATGCTGCAGCCGATGGCAATGAAAGAGCAAAAGTTACTCTTGAAATGTACTACTACCGCATCAGGAAGTACATCGGAGCCTATGCTGCTGCCATGGGAGGTGTTGATGTGATTATTTTTACTGGTGGAGTTGGTGAAAACGATGGCACTACCCGCTATCTCACCACCAAAGACATGGAATACATGGGCATTGACTTCGATCAGAGCAAGAACGAAGGCCTTCGCGGAAAAGAAGCCATTCTTACCAAAGAAAACTCACGCGTAAAGGTGATGGTGGTTCCAACCAATGAGGAACTGGTAATTGCCCTCGATACTTTCGAAATTGTAAACCAGCTGGCATAAGCCAAACCCAACTTATGTATCATGAAAAAGGCCGCAACAGCGGCCTTTTTCGTTCCCATTCTTCCCTCCTTCTGGAATCTATTCCAAAGACTCCATAAGCTCGTCGGTGAGTTCCATATTGTGGAACACATTGCTGATGTCGTCGTCCTCTTCAAAGAGGTCAATCAGCCTCAGTACTTTTTTGGCAGCATCGTTATCAACTTTTACAGTATTTTTCGGGATGCGCTGCAACTCAGCATTTTCAGGCTCAATGTTAAGTTCTTCAAGTTTCTTCATCATGGCGCCGAAATCTTCCATGGCGGTGGTTACGGTGATGGTATCCTCATCTACCTGTATATCCTCGGCCCCTGCATCAATGATATCCATTTCCAGCGCATCAATATCAATGGTGCCTTTCGGAATGGTAAAAACTCCCTTTCTGTCGAAAAGGAAAGCCAGTGAGCCATTGGTACCCAGGCTGCCTCCGAATTTGTTAAAGTACGACCTGATGTTGCTGATGGTACGCTGCTGATTGTCGGTAGTACAATCAAGATAAATGGCTATTCCGTTGGGGGCATACCCTTCGTAGGTAACTTCAATGTAATTGGCCGAATCTTTGTCGGAGCCCTTGTTGATGGCCCTGGCAATATTTTCCTTGGGCATGCTGGCGCCCTTTGCATTGGAAATAGCTAAGCGAAGCCGGGGATTTCCGTCAGGATCGGGGCCGCCCTCTTTTACAGCAACAGTTATTTCTTTGATAATCCTCGAAAAAATCTTGGAGCGCTTGGCATCGAGTGCACCTTTTTTACGCTTGATGGTTGACCACTTATTGTGTCCTGACATAAAGGTTTGTATTTTAAAATTTCAGTTGTGATCAGATTACATGATTTTCCGGATTTTGCAAATCCCACATCAAACTGAAATAAATTACTCAATAACAGCAACTTAAAAATTACAGCCGGGCTTTTTGCTTTTTCCGGATTCTTTATCCGGCTGTAAAAATAGTACATTTTTGCAAAAAAAAAGAGCCGCATGAAAATACTGCGGCGCTTTTTTAATTCTGTTTATCTGACTTCTACCAACTTACCAAACTGATACCAACAGTAAAAGGATAGAGTTCAGGTCCGCGGTTATTCTTGAATAGGGTATTGAGGGAATAGTTTGCATGCAGATTAAGTTTTCCCCAGCCTACGCGTACCATAAGGTCATATTTGAATGGATTCAGATGGAAATCGCCGGGATCTTTGTCTTTTTTCTTACGACCATCTTCCTGATATACCACCTTGGTATGAGCTCCGATTCTGAGGCCTGTTTGTAATCCGGCACCAATATGGAAACTGTTCTTTTTTGAGAATCTGTTGGTCTGATATTCAAACATCAGGGGCAGGTTGAGATAATTGACAACCAATTTGCTTTTGCTGTAGTTGACTGGTTCAAAATCATTGGCATTGATCAGGTCGGTACCATCTTTTTTGAGCAGTACATCATCGTTAAATCTGTAGTTGTTCCATTCAAAACCGAGACCGGTGGTAAAACCAAACTTATTGGCAATCAGGTTGAAGTTTTGCTCAAAGAAGTTGAGTTTTACATTGATTGATTTTTCCATTCTCAGGTCGAGAAAATCATATCCTTCGGGCATATCAAACTGTCTGTCCTTGTTTACGTAGCCGTTCACTCCCAGCTCAAAACCTCCCCAGTGTCCGTCGTAGCGGGTTTGTCTTTTGGTCTTTTTGAACTTTACATTACCGTCTTCATCTACTTCAAGTTCATTGCCACCGATGATAACGCGGGTTTTGTCGCCGTCTTCAACTTTTACTTCGATATCACCTATATTTATGATGGTTGAATCTATATTAACAGTAATACTTTCGGAGTCAGCAACGGCAACATCCGGTTTTTCGGAAGGACTAACAGGAGTAATGTTATAATCTCCGGTTTTGCTTATTTTTTTCACCTGGTTTTCATCGTAATAGCTTAATGATGAAGCACCGCTCAGGCTGGCTGAGAGTTGATTCATGGCATTTACCGATGCTTTTGAAGCTCCGCTTAAGTCCAGCTCAGAAGTTAATGTCTTGAGGCCAAACGCATTGAGGTTAACTGCTCCTGATATATCGGCATCGTGGCGTGTGGCATTGCCCTTCAGGATTACCTTAGCTGCTCCGCTGAGGTCAGAATCGAGTTCTTCAACATTCAGTTCTAATTCAACTCTGGTTGCACCGCTGAGTTCCAGATCAAGTTTTGAGGCGTTGATTACACCGGTTGATGAAAGCCGGGCAGCTCCGTAAATCTCCATCTCTTTGATTTCGGGAGCTGTAATCCATACTTTCATGAGGGTGGGATTTTTCATTCCCAGTGAGCTGATGGTCAATTTATCGCCTGAAACTGTAGTTTCAATCTTTTCCTGGTAATTGTCGTCGGTTTCAACCATCACCTTCGAAGGAGAGCCTTGTTCCAGAACAATGGTGAATGCACTGCCGGCTTCAATGCTTGTAAAAGCAGGAAGTTCCCTTTCCTGTTTAGACACGTTTCCGCTTCCCTGGGCAAAAACTCCGAGAGGCATGGCAATAGCCAGCGTTGCCAGAAGCAGTATGCTTTTGTGTTTGAGTTGTGATGTAGTTTTCATGATTCTAAGTTTTGCGTTTCCGGTGTGACGTGATGCCAAACCCATTTGTTACAAGTTTTTCAAAAAAATCTTTAATCTTTGGTTTTCAAACTTATATAAATTGACAAGGTGGTTTCTTCCGGCAAAATTACAGTGGTGCTCTTCTGAGAGAATAGGTTTTTTCTTCATCTTCCAGCCGCACATCTCCGGTTTTGCCCGATGCATCCACTTCACGCACCAGTTTGAGTTCATTGTCGGTGAGTGCATTAAAACCTTTTATGCCCAGGTCGGCAACTGCCCATCCGTTCAGTGAGCCAGAAACCTGCGAAGCCACCTGAGTGCTGCTCTGCAGAATATGGCCAAACCTGCGGCCGACATTTACCGGCGATTTCCGGGTATTGTCTTCGTAACGCACATTTTCGGCATAAGCCAGCATAAGCTCCTGCGAAAGCCTGATATCCTGATAAAGGCTGGAATAGGTATTGCGCATGTTCACATCAAAAGGTGCTGCATTGTTTACAGGAGCCTGAACCTGATGGATTGGTGAAAGTGCAGGCAGGGGCGCAATTTCAGTTTCAGAACCCGGAGCCCTTTCCTTGGAAACAGCGTTTACTTGCCCTTTTACCTTTACTACTGAAGTGGCTTCTTCATTCTTTATAACAGGATTTTCGGTTTCAGCAGGCACTTCTGCCTGGTTTTCATCAGTAACTTTCAAATCAGGCATCACCGGAATTTCGTAACCACCGGCCCGTTCGCTGGCCGATTCAAGGGTTTGCGGCTCCATTCTGATAAATAAGGTAATCAGTATAAGAATGCTTGCAGCGATTGATACGATCCAGTTGCGCCTTGTTATTACAAAAAGTGGCTTCTTTTTCAGAGATTCTTTCCCGGAAAATACAATTGTTTCGTCAACCGGAAGCCTGCACTGCTGCATAAGTTCATAATCGCGCTGCAAGGCGGGGTGC
Source organism: Lentimicrobium sp. (assembly GCA_024709105.1). Classification (GTDB taxonomy): domain Bacteria; phylum Bacteroidota; class Bacteroidia; order Bacteroidales; family Lentimicrobiaceae; genus Lentimicrobium. The sequence continues at coordinate 7,367 of JANJXJ010000136.1, forward strand.
TGAGCAACAAATTCGTTTACATGCTTCTGTCCTTTTTCAGTAAGGTCGCCTTCGAGAGCTGCGGTGAAGTAATAGAGGTAATTGTCCTGATTTATTTCAAGTGCATCTGCATCATAATTGTGTTTGAGCGCTTCGTTAAAGCCGAATACAGCAGATTCATCGGCTGTTGCTCTCATATTTCTGAGCTCTTCTATGTCCTCATTCAAGGCGGGATTTTTCTCAAGAAACAAGAACAACTCAGCTGTTTCGAGCGGAGAGATGTTTCCGTCGAGATAATTTACGATGTATTCCTCGTAATTGCTGTGGTTGATATTTACTTCTTTTTCCATGGCTTTTTCCTCTTATTACAGAACTCTGTCGAGACTGCCAATGTAATTTTTAAGGGCAACACGTCCGCGGTAAATATAAACCTTAACCTGCGATTCGCTGAGCCCTGTAATTTTTCCGATTTCCTCGTAAGAATAACCTTCGTAGTCGCGAAGAGTGATTACCGCCTTCTGAATTTCGGGTAAAGTGTCGAGTGCAGCCTGCAACACTTCTTTAAGGTCGCTCCAGCTGTGATTTACTGACAGTTCCTTGCCCTCATTTTCGCCAAGCCGCGAAACACGTTTTTCTCTTCTTAGGTCGTCAATCATGGTATGGTAGGCTGTGGTAAACAAGTAGGATTTTGCTTTATCAGCCGATATTTCACCCGATTTTTCCCACATTCGTGAGAAAGATTCCTGCACAATATCGCGCGCCCGTTCTTCATCCCTGATATTTTTCAGGATGAAACGATAAACTCCATCTGCATGATGGTCAACGCATTGATTGTATTCTGATGTGGTCATCAGTTCGTTTTAGAGTTCTTGTGCAATGGATAAGACAATTTCGGGCAACAAATGTTACAGAATGTTTCACTTTTTTTTTGTTTTTCTTTGCGTTACCGGTAATTCACAAGAAAGTGACTGATTCTCTGAGCCGTGCCAGGAGCAATTAACTTTATTCAAATGCAAATTTGCTGATTTTCATGTAATCTTTTCGCGGTTTCACACAATAGTTTTTATCTTTGTTCATCAAAACTATTTCCCGGTCTATTTTTTCTATTGATTTTTTCTAAAAACATTACGCTTTACAAACCCGGAATTTTGACGATTATGGATTTGAATAAACCCAAAGTTGACCAGGTTTTCTCTGATGCTTCAGTTCTTACCTGTTGCCTTGATGCAAACAGCAATACTTTTGATTTTTACTATAATGGTTTGCCCCTTGGCGACCAGCCCCTTGCCGGAGATGATCAGCAGTTAAAAATTATTCTTCAGTCTTTTTCCATGCTCGGGGATATGGCTTTTATTCAGGCCAATTCCGGAGAAGCGCCCCGGGATATTATCAAGAGTTTGTGCATTGAAGGAAACGTTTATACTTTCCTGCTCAATATCAGCAGGCTACCTGCTGACGGCAAGGCAACCTGCTTTGTTTCACTGAGAGATATCACATCCATTTCAGCAACGCTGGGCGAGAAAAAGAGCAACGATATGCTCCTGGGGTTAGTCACCGGAAACATGACCGATGTATTCTGTGTACTTAATCTGCAGGGGAAGCTTATATTTTTAAGTCCTTCGGTGGAAAAACTTACTGGTTTTACACCCGGAGAGATCATTGAAAAGCCATTCCATCAAATGATTTCAGAAGAAACATTCGGAGTTCTTCAGGAAAGGCTTACCTCATTTGACTCACTCAGAAAAAAGAAGATTCTTGACGAAACTGATCTGAATGCCAAAATCTTCCAGATTGAGTATTTTACCAAAGCTGGCGAAAAACGATGGGGCGAGGTATCTGCCGCACCATACTGCGACCATAATCACAGATTAAAGGGAGCCTATGGAATTATCCGCGACATTACCGAACAGAAACAAAAACAGGAAGAAATTCAGTCAACATTGCTTTACGAAATAGAACTGAGCAATGTAAAATCAAAATATATTTCATCGGTTTCGCATGAGTTCAGAACTCCGCTTTCCATTATCTACAGCAACCTGCAATTGCTCGAAGCTCATCTGTATGAACTTGATGCCGAAACACTTGCAGATGCTTTTGATTTGAGTAAGATGGCGGTAAAATCATTGTTGCGGGTGCTCGACAAGGTTACCATTATTGATGCCGCCGGCAAAGGAAAGCTTGAGTTCAAACCTTCGCTGGTTAATCTGGAATCGCTGGTGCATAATATTGTAAATGAGGTAAATGAGATGGAAATAGTTCCGGGAAGGATAATTTCGAAAATATCCCCTGAAATCGGAGATGTGATTCTGGATGAACATCTTTTTAGCCAGATTCTTTCCAATCTTTTGCTGAATGCGCTAAAGTACTCAGATAAAAAACAATTTGTTAACTTTGATGTTTCCCTCATCAGCGAAAATGAACTTTACCTGGAAGTCAGGGACAAAGGCATAGGAATTCCTCCACAGGACAAAAACCTGATTTTTGAACCATTTTACAGGGCTTCCAATTCCAGGGCTGTGAAAGGTTCGGGACTGGGACTGGCTGTTGTAAAGGAATGCCTCAAACTTCATCAGGGCAGCATTGTTATTGAAAGTAAGCCGGGCGAAGGAACAACAGTAAAGGTTAAATTATCGGTAGTTAATACAAACGCTTGATCAAAAGAATAAAGGCAAATGGCTTCAACGGAATCGAATGGCGTAAAAATTCTCCTGGTCGAAGACGACAGGGCTTTGGCAATTACCATCTCCAACCTGCTCAGAGTAAAAGGTTATGATGTAACCCATGCCGGAGACGGAGCTACAGGTATTCAAAAAGCATTTGAAATCAACCCCGATCTCATTCTTTGCGATATCTCCATGAACGAAATCAGCGGTTATGATGTATTCAATGTACTTAAGGAAAGTTCGGCAACAGCCATGATTCCTTTTGTGTTTCTCACAGCAAAATCCGAATTAAAGGACATAAGATTCGGCATGCAGCTGGGCGCTGATGATTACATTGTTAAACCATTTGAGTACGACGAACTGCTCACCTCCATTGCCACCCGCCTGCACAAAGCCGAAGCCCACCGCAAAGCCAACGAAGAAAAATTCATTGCCTTGTCAATGATTGCCCCTTATGGTATTTTTATTTACCAGGGCGATACGTTTATTGAAACCAACCCCAGCCTCTCTTCCACCCTGGGGTATTCGCGCAATGAATTTCTCGGAATGGGTTTTGCTGACATCATCACAGGCAAGGACAAAAGCACTGCCATTGATAAAATAAGCCGGTGTTTGCGGGGTTTTGAAAAGGATATTCACATCAGATTCAATGTTAATCATAAAGACGGAGAGGTACTGAGTGTTGAGTTATATGGAATTGTTGGCTTGAAAGTAAAGGGCAAATCCAGCATGCTGGGCACCCTGATAGTTTCAAGGCCCGATGTTATACAGGAGCAGGACCTCGAAGGCATCTCCATCAACGAAATTGAAGAGTTCGAAAAAGCCATTGACATGCTGGCCGGCACCCGCAGCTATATCTCTACCGAACTGGTAAATAAACTTATTTCTGTTTTCCGTGACAACGAAGCGGTGAAAGAAAAACCTATTGAAGAAATTGTAAGTTTTTCTGAAAGGGAGCTTGAAGTCCTCAGCTTTGTTTGTATGGGACTGTCAACCAAAGAAATAGCCGATAAGATGTTTATCAGCAGCCGGACGGTTGAAAAACACCGGGCCAATCTGATGACAAAAATCAATGCCAAAAACATCATCGAAGTCATCATCTATGCTGTTAAAAACAAACTGATTGACCTGTAAATAGGGTCTGCTTTTAAATATTTAAAAGCCATATTGGCAGTAACTTACAGAGTTAAATAAGAACTAAAGTGCATAGTATTAATGAGGTTGTCTCATTTTTCCATGCAACATACAATGAACTGAATATGCAAAATCCCGTAGGGATTGCCCATCAATATGGGACATTCCGACACTCGGAAACACCCAATGCAATTGGGGGTTGTGTAATATGACCTGATAAACAGAACCCCGGATTGGGTTCCCCCATGATAAAGGGCAACCCCTACAGGGTTGTTTTGTTTGCCGATCCATTAACCCCCGGTTTGGCAAGCCGCACCGGGGGTTAATATAGGGAAACTCCTAACGGAGTTTTTAAGCAGACTCTATATATCAGAGGTCAGCAGAAACTCAATGTGTGGAGACAAACTGACTTCAGGAGTTTAAAACGGAATACATAAAAAAGCCCTGCCTGAGATTGACTCTGGCAGGGCTTTGGGTTTCATTAAAACTGCATTTAAACAGCCTTTAAACAGCTTTTAATCAAGTTTCAGTACTGCAAGAAATGCGGTTTGCGGAACCTCAACATTACCTACCTGACGCATTCTCTTTTTCCCCTTTTTCTGTTTTTCCAGCAGTTTGCGTTTACGGGTGATGTCGCCTCCGTAACATTTGGCAGTAACATCTTTGCGCACTGCCTTCACGGTTTCGCGGGCTATGATTTTTGCGCCGATAGCGGCCTGTATAGCTATATCAAACTGCTGCCGCGGAATAAGCTCGCGGAGTTTTGAGCACATGCGGCGGCCAAAATCATAGGCATTGTCCTGGTGTATCAGGGTTGACAAAGCATCTACCGGCTCGCTGTTGAGCAAAATATCGAGCCTCACCAGTTTGGCAGGTTTGTATCCGCTCACATGGTAGTCAAAAGATGCGTATCCTTTTGAAATACTCTTGAGTTTATCGTAAAAATCAAATACAATCTCTCCCAAAGGAAGCTCAATGGTAAGTTCAACCCGGTCGCTGGTAAGATAAACCTGATTTTTGAGTGTACCGCGCTTGCCGATACATAAAGTCATAACTGCGCCAATGTACTCTGACTTTGAAATCACCTGAGCCGAGATGTACGGTTCTTCGATATGGTCAAGATAGTTAGGAGCAGGCAATCCCGATGGGTTATGAACATCAATAATCTCACCCTTGGTGGTGTATGCCTTGTACGAAACGTTGGGAACAGTGGTGATTACATCCATATCAAATTCCCTGTCGAGGCGCTCCTGAATAATTTCCATATGGAGCAAGCCAAGGAAACCGCAGCGGAATCCAAAACCCAGAGCTACCGACGACTCAGGCTCAAAAACCAGTGAGGCATCGTTGAGCTGCAATTTTTCCATGGAAGCCCGCAACTCTTCGTAATCATCGGCATCTACCGGATAAATTCCGGCATAAACCATGGGCTTAACATTGCTGAAGCCTTCAATGGCTTTAATGCATGGTCTTTTAACGTGAGTTATGGTATCTCCTACCTTTACTTCGCGCGATGTTTTGATTCCTGAAATGATGTAGCCCACATCACCGGCCGAAAGCACTTCGCGGGGATGCTGTGTAAGCTTCAGTACCCCGATTTCATCGGCATTGTACTCCTTGCCGGTTGCAAAGAATTTTACAAAGTCGCCTTTTCGTATCTCACCGTTAATAATTCTGAAATATGCAATAATACCGCGGAATGAGTTAAACACCGAGTCGAAAATCAAGGCCTGCAGCGGGGCTTCAGGATCGCCTTTGGGCGCAGGTACACGTGCTATGATGGCATGAAGTATTTCTTCAATGCCCATGCCTGTTTTACCGCTGGCTCTGATGATGTCCTCACTTTTGCAGCCGATCAGGTCAATGATTTGTTCTTCAACTTCTTCGGGCATGGCATTGTCCATGTCCATTTTATTCATTACCGGAATAATCTCCAGATCGTTCTCAATGGCCAGATAAAGATTGCTTATGGTCTGAGCCTGAATACCCTGAGTAGCATCAACTATAAGCAGGGCACCTTCGCAGGCGGCAATGGAACGGGAAACTTCATACGAAAAGTCAACATGACCCGGTGTATCAATCAGATTGAGTTTATAGTTTACACCTTCGTGCATATATTCCATCTGAATGGCATGACTTTTAATGGTAATGCCGCGCTCGCGCTCCAGCTCCATATCATCAAGAACCTGATCCTGCTGTTGTCGCTCACTGAGTGTGCCGGTAAATTCAAGCAAACGGTCGGCCAGGGTGCTCTTACCGTGGTCTATATGGGCAATAATGCAAAAATTTCGTATCGTTTTCATCGGTGCAAAAATACTAAAAACAGGGCAATCTTTTACAAAGACAAAAAGTGTTAAAATCAGGCAGTTTTATGCATGAAAACTGAATTGATTTTTACCCGTGAAAATAGGGTTTTACCAAAAATCAGAAGACCTACATCAGCTTTCTCATCAGAAAAACCTAAAAACAGAAAACACTTTATGAATTAATTGCAGCGGTATTAAAGGATTGTTAATTTTGTATGAATTATTATTGCGAACTAAAAACTACTGCACATGACCCCCCGAAACCTGCGCACACTATTGCTTTTACTGCTTTTCGCTGTTCCCGGCTTTTTAAAAGCACAACCAGCTTTCCCTGATTACGGACAGCTTTATACCCGTGATGTTGTTCCAAGAATTGACATACTGATACATCCTGATACACTGGACTGGATTTATAATCATGTGGAATCAGACCATGAATTCAGGGCTGTATTTGTGTTTAACAACGGAAGTGTGCACGATACCATTCCTGATATCGGCTTCAGACTCAGGGGAAATACTTCGCGGTATTCGCAAAAGAAATCTTTTAAGGTTTCTTTCAACACCTTTGTACAGGGGCAAAAATATTATGGTGTTGAAAAACTGAACCTCAATGGCGAGCACAATGATCCTTCCATCACCCGGGCAAGGTTGTGCTGGGATATTCTGCGCGAAGCAAAAGTTGCAGGAGCCAGGTCGAACCATGTACAGGTCTACATTAACGGCAATTATTATGGACTATACATCAGTGTTGAGCATATTGACGAAGAGTTTGTAAAACAGTATTTTGGAAATAATGACGGGAATCTCTACAAATGCCTTTGGCCGGCCGACTTAACCTACCGGGGAGCCAATCCTGATCTGTATAAATTCACTTCCGGCGACAGGCGCACCTACGAACTGAAAATCAATGAAGAAACCGACGATTACTCAGATATTGCCCATTTTATTGATGTTTTGAACAATACACCCACCGCCTCCCTGCCCTGCGAACTCGAAAAGGTTTTTAATGTTCAGGATTACCTGAAAATTGCAGCCATTGATGTATTGACCGCAAACTGGGATGGCTATATTTTCAATAAAAATAACTTTTACCTGTATCACAACACAGCCACAGGCCTCTTTGAATACATTCCCTACGATGTTGACAACACCTATGGTATTGACTGGTTTGGCATTGACTGGGCAGCCCGGAATATCTACACCTGGGCACACCCCTCAGAACCCAGGCCACTATTCACCAGATTGCTCGAAGTGCCTGAATACAAAGCCCAATATACCTATTACCTCAGACAGGTGGTGGAAGAAATAACTTCAAATCCCGGATTTTTGCAGAATATGTTCAGTATCCGCGACCAGATTTCACCTTATGTTGCCAACGACCCTTATTATCCCCGCGATTACGGATATAACATAACCTCGTTTAACACCTCGTTTGAATCAGGTACCGGTGCACATGTACCCATCGGACTGCAACCATTTATTCAAACCAGAAATTCCACGGCAATCTCACAGGCCATGAGCACCAACGCCGCACCTATGATAAAATACATGGCCCACAATCATGCCAAAGCTTATCAACCTATTGTAGTTCAGGCATTTGTTGAGGATGAAAGTCTGTCATCGGTCAAGCTGGAATATAAGTTTGATGATGGCAACTGGCTGAGTGTTGACATGACCGACAACGGACAACAAGGTGATTTTGCAGCCGGCGACATGATTTATACTGTTACTCTGGAAGGAAAACCCGCCAATACCGTTATAAATTACCGGATTGTGGCCAGCGACAGTCAACAGGCAATCAGCTCAAAACCATGCAATTCAGCGGAGTATACCATCCCGGCATTAAATCCGATGAAACTTTACATCAATGAATTTATGGCCAGCAACAGCTCTACCATCATGGATGAGCATGGCGAATACGACGACTGGATTGAAATTTACAATGGCAGTAATCAGGAAATCTGGCTCGGAGATAAGTATCTGAGCGACAATCTGAATAATCCACAGAAATATGCCTTTCCGAATATTACACTGGATGCCGGCGAATACCTGTTGATATGGGCCGATGGTCAACCCGGACAAGGCCCGCTGCACACCTCCTACAAACTTGACAAGGATGCTGAAGAAATCGGTCTGTTTGATAATGCCGCTTCAGGATATGCGCTCATTGACGCCATTACTTACACCAATCAAACCAACAACATTTCCATGGGCAGGGTAACCGATGGTGCCGCCGAATGGAAATTATTCTCCTCACCTACCCCCGGAAGTTCGAACAGCTTAGTATCAATACCTGAATATGCTGAAATTCAAAAACTTCTGATACAGAATCCGGTTCTGAACGGAGAGTTGCGATTAAATAAAGTTTCAGATTTTGCCATTTATGATCTTACAGGCCGGAAACTGATTGAAGTTTATACCTCCGACAAACTCAATATAAATCACCTGAAATCAGGAATTTATATTCTCAGAACCTCGTCAGGTGATGGATTGAGATTTCTGAAGCAATAGCTGTAATCACCTGCTGTTCACCAAAAAAGCCTGAAAAGAATCCATCTCTTTTCAGGCTTTTCGATTTTATTGCAGATGAAATTAGTCACCAAAGCAAATGCCAACACCGCGGGCAGTTTTCATGAGTGCGGTATCGGGGTCAACCAGATTTGGTTTTTGAATGGCTTCTTTCAGGGTAACTGAAGTGATGTAGGGATGTCTGTATGAAACCATACGTCCGAACTCACCGGCCAGCACCAGTTCAAAAGCTTTAACACCATATTGGGTAGCCAGCACGCGGTCGTAAGCAATGGGAATGCCTCCCCTTTGCAGGTGTCCGAGAACGGTGGTACGAATGCTGTGCTCGCAGCCGGCAGATTTAAGTTCCTCTTCAAGACGGAAACCAACACCTCCCAACCTTACATTTGCGTAACCTACTTCCTCGTTTTTGCCGGTAACTTTATTGCCTTTGATATTTCTGGCACCTTCAGCTACTACAACATTTACAAAACCACGTCCTTTGTCGAAACGCTGTTCAACACGCTCCATCACCTTATCAATGTCGTATGGAATTTCGGGAAGCAGACAAATTTCAGCACCTCCGGCAACGGCAGCGTTCAGGGCAATCCATCCGGCATCGCGGCCCATAACTTCAAGAATCTGAACGCGGTTGTGGCTTGCAGCTGTAGTTACCAGTTTATCAACAGCATCGGTAGCAATCTGAATGGCAGTTTGAAAACCAAAGGTAGCGTCAGTTGCAGACAGATCGTTATCAATGGTTTTGGGAACTCCGATAATGTTTAATCCTTTTTCGAACAATGCCTGTGAGATTCGCTGAGAACCATCACCACCAATGTTGATCACTGCATCAATACCCAGGTATTGAATCTTTCTGATCATTTCGTCGGAGCGGTCAACGGCGATAAAGGAACCATCTTTCTGTTTTACAGGCCATGCAAATGGGCCTCCGCGATTGGTGGTTTGTATGATGGTTCCTCCCTGGTAGTGGATTCCGGAAACAGCCTTTTCATCCAGAACAACCAGTTCGGTAGGTTCACGCAAAATACCATTAAATGCCTCTATACTTCCAACAACTTCCCAGTTTTTTTCGCGGGAGGCTCGCTTTACAATTGCGCGTATTACCGCGTTAAGTCCCGGACAGTCGCCTCCTCCGGTAAGTACCATTACTCTGTTCATTGAGTTTTTCCTTTAAAATTGAATAACTTAGGTCTTTTAGGTCTTGTTTTTAAAAAACGGTGCAAAGATACAAAAATTATGCAAGGGTTTTCATGCAACTTATTAAGGTATTTAAAGAACTTTATCTCTGTGGTCTTGTTCATTTTTCTTAATTTTGCCCGATAATTCCGTAAAATGGAAAGAAAAAAAAGAATTGCGCTGGTTGCTCACGACAACCGCAAACAGGACCTGATTGAATGGGTTGAATACAATGCCTTAAAACTCAGGGAACACAAGATAATTTGTACCGGTACCACCGGCAAACTCATAGAACAGCAATTACAGGCAAGTCTGGATGCAGATCAGTTCAGCAAATTTGAAGTAAAGAAGCTCAAATCAGGCCCTTTGGGCGGCGATCAGCAATTGGGTGCCTTGATTGTTGAAGGCGAGATTGATCTGATGATTTTTTTCTGGGACCCCATGCAACCTCAGCCGCATGATGTTGACGTAAAAGCACTGCTCAGAATTACAGTGCTTTACAATGTTCCTACCGCCTGCAACCGGGCAACTGCCGATTTTATGATCTCTTCACATCTTTTTAATGAAGAGTATCATCAAAAAATTAAAGATTATTCTACTTATATCAACCGCGAAGTTAAAATGTAATGGCATCAGATTTTGCTGTAATTTTTGATATGGATGGCGTTTTGGTTGACAACTTCCGCTACCATTTGCTGGCCTGGGAAAAATTTTGTGAACGCCACAAAAAAAGCATTTCAGCCGACGATTTCCTGGAACATGTTTTTGGTGGTTCCAATGCCGACCATCTGAACTTTATCTTCAAAAAACAACTCCCCGAAGAGGTTATCATAAGTCATTCAGCCGAAAAAGAACTGATATACAGATATTTATATCAGGACAATGTGCAGCTTCTTCCCGGCTTGCGCGAGCTGCTGGTTCAGCTTAAAGCAAGGGAAATTCCTGTTGCCATTGCCACCTCAGCCGAAAGAGCCAACGTTGATTTTATACTTTCACAAACCGGAACAGAAGATTATTTTCAGGCCATAGCCGATGCTTCCATGGTAAGTCGTGGAAAACCCGACCCTCAGGTATTTCTTAAAGCCGCTGAATTGCTTAATATTGCACCCGAAAAATGTCTGGTTTTTGAAGACACCCTGAAAGGCATTGATGCAGCCCTGAAAGCCTGTATGAAAGTGGTGGGTGTGGCAACCACACATCACAAAGCCGAACTTACTGAAGCCCACCAGGTAATCACTGATTTTACTGAGATTACCGCCGATGAGATTATTAACATTTTAAAACAATAACCACTTAACCTGCTCACCATGAAATTAAATTTCAGAACCGGCTTATTGCTGGCGGGTTTGCTGTTTTCAATGGCAGCTACAGCCCAAAACAAGATCAGCTTTGTTGAGTATGATCTCGACAACGGGTTGCATGTTATTCTGCATCAGGACAACAGCACGCCCATTGTAGCCGTTACCATTTCCTACCATGTAGGTTCAAAAAACGAAAATCCTGAACGTACCGGTTTTGCTCACTTTTTTGAACATCTGATGTTCGAGGGCAGCGAAAACATCGACAGGGGCGAATTCGACAAAATTGCCATGAATGCCGGTGCTGCTCTCAACGCTAATACCAGCTTCGACCGCACTTTTTATTATCTGCTGCTCCCCTCAAACCAGCTTGAACTGGGATTGTGGATGGAATCAGAAAGATTGCTGCACCTCCGCATCGACAGCTTAGGCGTTGAAACACAGCGCAGTGTGGTAAAAGAAGAGCGCAAACAGTCCTACGACAACCGCCCTTACGGCACTCTTATGGAAAAAACCTTCAGCACAGCCTTTACCGAGCACCCTTACCGCTGGATGCCGATTGGCTCAGCCGAATCCATCAACAATGCCACACTCGAAGAATTTATGGAATTTCATTCTATATTTTATGTCCCCAACAATGCCACCCTTTCCATTGCCGGTGATATTGATGTGGAACAAACCAAACAACTGGTTCAGAAATATTTTGGCGATATTCCCAAAGGCACCAAGCCCATTTACCGTCCCAGTATCGTTGAACCCGAAAAAACTGCCGAAGTAAGAGATATTGTTTATGACAATATTCAGCTGCCTGCCGTGGTTCAGGCTTATCATATCCCGGCAATGGGAACCCCCGATTATTATGCCCTGAGTATGCTTACCACGCTGCTGAGCGATGGAGAAAGTTCAAGAATGACTAAGTCAATCGTTGACAAACAGCAGAAGGCTATGTTTGTAGGTGCATTTCCCTTTGCGCTCGAAGATCCGGGTTTATTTCTTGTTTTCGGAATCGTAAACTCAGGTGTTACTCCCGAAGATCTTGAAAATGCCATCAATGATGAAATTTTAAAAGCCCAGACCGAAGAACTCGACGAAAGGGAATTCCAGAAACTTAGAAATAAGGTGGAAAACGACTTTGTCAGCAGCAATTCAACCATGGCCGGTATAGCCGAAAGCCTCTCTGACTACCATATGTATTTTGGTGATGCCAACCTCATCAACACCGAGATTGAAAGGTATATGGCAGTAACCAAAGCCGATATCAAAAGAGTTGCCAATCAATACCTGAAAAAGGAAAACAGGGTTGTATTGTATTATTTGCCTAAAGAAAACCAGTAAAAACAGGGAGGATACAACATGAAAAAGATTTTAAACATAGTTATTGCAGTTGCTTTGGCAACCTGCCCTGTTCTCCTGAACGCACAGACCAAATCAGCGAAAACCAAAACCACTACGCCTGCACTGGATCGCAGCATCAGGCCGCAGGCAGCTCCTGCCCCCGAAATAAACATAGGCAAATACGAAAGTTTTGAACTGGAAAATGGCCTGAAGGTTTTTGTGGTTGAAAATCATAAAATTCCAAGAGTTTCCTATTCATTGGTACTCGACTACAACCCGGTACCTGAATCAGAGCTGGCCGGAATGGCAGATTTTACAGGTCAACTCCTGCGCACCGGCACCACCAACCTGAGCAAAGATCAGTTAGACGAAGAGGTTGATTTTATCGGAGCCAGCCTCAGTACCTCTGCAACAGGTATTTATGCCGCATCATTGAAAAAACACAATGAAAAGTTGTTGTCTTTAATGGCTGATGTATTGCTCAATCCAGCTTTCAGCAGCGAAGAGCTCGACAAACTCAAAGTTCAGGCTGTTTCGGCGCTCAAGGCAGCACAAAATGACCCTTCTGCCATCAGCGACAGGGTAAGCAAACAACTCATTTACGGAGCCGGGCATCCTTACGGCGAATCAATGACCGAAAAAACGCTCGGAAACATCACCACTGAGCATTGCCGTGGTTTCTATCAGGCGTTTTTCAAGCCCAACATTGCTTATCTGGCCATTGTGGGTGATATTACTGTAAATGAAGCCAGAGAGCTGACCAGCAAATATTTTGGAAGCTGGCAAAAAGGTGAAGTATTCAAATATGAAGCACCTCAACCCCAGGTTCCTGCTGTAACTACCGTTGCCATTGTTGACAGGCCCGATGCGGTTCAGTCGGCTTTGCGCATAGGATATCCGGTGGATTTAAAAACCGGCTCCGAAGATGCCATCAAAGCCAGAGTGATGAACACCATTCTCGGCGGAGGTACTTTCAGGCTGTTCAATAACCTGCGCGAAGACAAAGCTTACACTTACGGTGCTTATTCGCAGCTTTCAACCGATAAGCTTATCGGCCGGTTTATGGTGAACACCGAAATCAGAAATTCGGTAACCGACAGTGCCATCAATGAGGTGTTCTATGAAATGCGCCGCCTTCGCGAAGAGCCTGTGGCTGCTGATGAGCTGAGTCTGGTAAAAAACTATCTGAACGGTAATTTTGCCCTGTCGCTCGAAAACCCGCAGACAGTGGCAAACTTTGCCATTTCAACAGCCAGATTCGGACTTGCACCCGATTATTACGCCAATTATATGAAGAACCTTGCTGCCGTAAGTGCTGAAGATATTCAGGCCATGGCGGTAAAATACATCAAACCCGATAACTCTTACATTCTGGCTGTAGGCAAGGCTTCAGAGATTGCGCCCAGGCTCGAAAAATTCACCGGAGGTAAAAGCATCAGATACTTTGATTTTGAAGGTAAGGAATATGATCCCAACCTGAAGGTGAAACCTGCCCCCGAAGGAGTAACTGCTGAAACTGTTAACAAAAACTACATCAATGCCATCGGGGGCGAAAAAGCGCTTCGCAAGATGAAGGATGTAACCATGATGGCCAGCACCACCATGCAGGGCATGACGCTCGGATTTGACTTCTACCGCAAGGCTCCCAACAAATACATGATGAAAATCGGCTCGGGAGATATGGTTTTCCAGAAAATTATTTTCGATGGAACTACCGCTAAGATGGTATCACCCATGGGTGGCGAAAACAAAACCCTCGAAGGCAAGGAACTCGAAGATATGAAAGTGGAAGCTACCATGAATGCTGAACTTTTCTACAACGAGCTGGGCGTTACCCTCAAACTTGAAGGCATTGAAGAAATTGACGGTGCCGATGCCTATAAACTGATTGTTACCAATCCTTCGGGAAAAGAATCTACCCAGTATTATAGTGTTGAAACCGGATTAAAAATCAGGGAAATCAGTGAATCGGGCATGGTGAATCTGAGCGATTACCGCGAGGTAAATGGTGTTAAATTTCCTTATGCCATCAGTCAGCAAATGGGACCTCAAACCATTGACCTGAAGATTCTCAGCATCAAAGTCAATTCAAAACTTAAGGATGACATCTTCCAGTAAAACATAATCTTTTAGAAAAGCCATCCGAAAGGATGGCTTTTTTTATTTCACGGCAGGCAACCCTGAATAGGGTTTGCATAAAAATAATGAATAGTCATATTGGCAGTAATTTACAGAGTTAAATAAGAACAAAAGTGCACAGTAATAATGAGGTTGTCTTATTCTTACATGCAACATACAATAAACTAAGGATGCAAAATCCCGTAGGGATTGCCCATCATAACCCCCAATGCAATTGGGGGTTGTGCAATACGACATAAAAAAAAGAACCCTGTAAGGGTTCCCCCATGATAAAGGGCAAACCTTTCTTCTGCCCGTATTTTTAATGAACAACTTATACATCAGGTTCCAAATACTGTTCTACTCCTTTCTAAACCGAGTTTTCTTATTTAATCACCTGAATCACGGGACTAAAATTGCAAAAACAGAACCTTGTCTCATAGAAAATCTGTCAATAAAACTCATTACAACCCGGGTGGTAAAATATCCAAATGAAAAAATTTGTTAAAAATGTAATATTCTGAATTTACTAAAGTGTTTATAATCAGTAATATGAGAAATTATTCCAAAAAATGTTTAATAAATTATCAAAAATATTAAACAAAAATCAGCAGGCGCTGTTCTTATTCTTGTTCAATTATTTTAACTAAACCTTAAACAAAAACCAACATGAAAACTCCTTTTTCAAAACTCAGCTTTGCACTTCTCGCAATATTTTCACTGGTATTATTTGCTTCATGCTCAAAAGACGACAAGGATGAGCCCATGGATACCCCAAAAAACATTGTAGAGGTAGCCTCGGGTGACGCCCGTTTTTCAATTCTGGTAGAAGCCGTTACCAAAGCCAATCTTGCCTCTGCTCTTCAGGCAGACGGACCGTTTACCGTTTTTGCTCCCACCAACGATGCTTTTAATGCCTTGTTTGCTCAGTTGGGCGTAAGCGGAATTGCTGACTTAGATGCGGCTACTCTTACTCCGATTCTTCTCAACCACGTGGTTTCCGGACAGGTGAAAGCTGCTGATGTAGCCACCGGTTATGCGTCAACTTTAAATACATCCGCTCCCGGCAACAACAGCGTAAAAATCTTCTTAAACAAGGGTTCAGACGTGAAAGTTGAAGGCAGCAAGGTAATCATTGCCGATATTATGGCTTCAAACGGTGTAATTCACGCAATTGATAAGGTGATTCTTCCTTCAACTGTAGTCGGACATGCCATCAACAATCCCAATTTCAGCATACTGGTTGAAGCGGTAGTTAAAGCCAATCTGGTAGAAGCATTAAGCGCGGCAGGCCCATTCACAGTATTTGCCCCCACCAACGATGCTTTCAACAAACTCTTCAATACGCTGGGTGTTTCTGGTATAAGTGCCCTTACTGCTGAGCAGCTCACCCCGATTCTTCTCTACCATGTAGTTTCAGGTAATGTGACCTCTTCACAGGTTTCAACCGGTTCTGTTCCTACACTTAAAGACGGAAGCAACCTGAATCTGCTGGTAAACAGCATGGGAGTAACCATCAACTCCGGTGTAAATGTTGTAGCTACCGATGTGCAGGGCAGCAATGGTGTAATCCATGTAATTGATGCTGTGCTGCTTCCGTAATTTTGTTTATCGCTCCATATATTCCCAAAAGGCCGTCTGTTGATTCAGGCGGCTTTTTCTTGTTTATAATAATTTATAAATCAATAATTTAAACTATAATCCATGATCTTTGTTTTTATAATTCTTACTTTCACTTTCCATTGACTTGCCTGAAATAAAAGTTTTATTATCCTTATCTTTGCAAACCCAAATCACGACCTGAGTTAAAAAAAAATCAACCACCAACCTTTATGACAAAGAATTTATTTGATGCCGTAATATTTGACCTCGATGGCGTAATTACCAAAACAGCACTGGTACACAGTACAGCCTGGAAGAAAATGTTTGATGATTTTCTTAAGGATTATGAAAACAGGCAAGGCCTTCCGTTCCGCGAATTTACCCATACCGGCGATTATCTGCCCTATGTTGATGGCAAACCCCGATACAAGGGAGTTCAGGATTTTCTGAATTCAAGAGGCATTGAACTTCCCTTTGGCGACCCTTCCGATTCTTACGAAATGGAAACCGTGTGCGGATTGGGCAACCGCAAGGATTTTGCCTTTAACGAAATTCTGAAACGCGACGGAGTTGGCGTATACGAAAGCACCGTTGCTCTGATTCATGAACTTAAAGAACTGGGAATCAGGGTAGGAGTAGCCTCCTCGAGCAAAAACTGCGCTCCGGTTCTGGAAGCTGCAGGCTTGCTGCATTTGTTCGAAACCCGGGTGGATGGAGTAGTATCTGCCGAAATGAAACTGAAAGGCAAACCCGAACCCGATATCTTTACTACAGCCGCTTCTAATCTGGGTGTACATATTGATAAAACAGTAATTGTTGAAGATGCCGTTTCAGGCGTACAGGCAGGCAGAAAAGGCGACTTTGGATTGGTAATAGGCATTGCCCGTGAAGAAAATAAAAAAGAGCTGCTGCTCAATGGTGCCGATTTTGTTGTGGAAGATCTGGAAGAAACCAGCATTCAGGGCATCAACGAGTGGTTTTCAAAAGGGCTTGAAGAAGACAAATGGTCCATTACCTACCATGAATATGAGCCCAAAAAAGAGCGTACCCGCGAAGCTCTGCTGGCCATAGGAAACGGTTATTTCGGAACCCGCGGTGCTGTTGAAGAGACTGACAGCACACCCACCAATAACCCCGGTACCTATATTGCAGGATTATACAACCGCTTAGCCTCCAAAGTTGGCGACAGAATGGTTGAAAATGAGGATTTTGTTAATATTCCCAACTGGTTGCCGGTTACCTTCCGTATTGATGGCGGTGAGTGGTTCGACTTTAACCAGGCTGAGTTACTCGATTTCAGCAAACAACTCGATTTCCGCACCGGAATTTTCAGCAGGCGAATTGTAGTAAAAGACAAGGCCGGCAAAATCACTGAAATTGTGTCGAAAAGGGTGGCCGGCATGAAGAATCCGCACCTGGCAGCTCTGCAGTATCAGCTTACCCCGGTGAATTACAGCGGACTGATTACCATCAAAAGCGGAATCAACGGCGATATCATCAACGATAATGTTGAAAGATACAAACAGCTGAATCAGCAGCATCTTGCACCTGTTTCGCAGGATATGGAAGGAAATATGTTATGGGTAGAGGTAAAAACCACCCAATCAGAGATAATCATTGCCGAAGCCGCCCGCCACACTTTGTATGTGGATGGTAAAGCTGCTGATTACGAATTACATGCGGAGTTGTCATCCGCAAAAGCTTATCAGTTGTTCGAAACTGAGTCGCTGGCCGGAATACCAGTAACCCTTGAAAAATGTGTGGCCATTTTCACTTCCAAACCCGACGATGTGCAGCATCCGCTTCAGGAAGCCAGAAACGCTGCTTATGCACACCCCGGTTTTGAGTCGCTTTGTAAGGAAAGCAAGCTGGAATGGGACTGGATATGGCAAAAAACTGATGTTCAGGTAACCGGCAGCCGCATGGATCAGAAATTGCTGAGGCTGCATATTTATCATCTTATTGTTTCGGCCTCACATCACAATGCCGGCATTGACGCCAGTTTTACCGCCCGCGGACTGCACGGCGAAGCTTACCGCGGCCATATTTTCTGGGATGAGCTCTTTATTCTGCCCTTCTACAACATGCAGTTTCCTGATGCAGCCAAAGCCACGCTGATGTACCGCTACAACCGGCTGAACAAAGCCCGCGAATACGCTGCTGAATACGGATTTACCGGAGCCATGTTCCCCTGGCAGAGTGGCAGCGACGGCCGCGAAGAAACCCAGGTGGTTCACCTGAATCCGCTCTCGGGCGAGTGGGGAGATGACTACAGCTCACTGCAGCGCCATGTTTCACTGGCCATTGCCTACAACGTTTGGGAGTACTATCACGCAACCGGCGACCTTGATTTTCTTAAAAATTACGGTGCTGAGATGTTTCTCGATATCTGCAGATTCTGGGCAGGAAAAGCGAAGATTAACCCCGAAACCGGACGTTACAGCATTTCAGGTGTAATGGGTCCCGATGAGTTTCATGAGCAGTATCACGGCTCCACCGAAGGCGGGCTGCGCGACAATGCCTATTCCAATATTATGGTGGTGTGGGCCATTGACAAGGCATTTGATATACTCAGCCTGCTCGGCAATTCGGCTGCAGAGGTTAAAAATAAGCTCAAACTCAGCGATGAAGAGCTGGCTGAGTGGAAAACCATATCCAGGAAACTGAATATTGTAATTTCGGAGGATGGAATTATTTCGCAATACGATGGCTATTTTGATCTGGCCGAATTAGACTGGGATCATTACCGCACAAAATACGGCAATATTTACCGGCTCGACAGAATCCTGAAAGCTGAAGGCAAATCGGCCGATGAATACAAAGTGGCCAAACAGGCCGATACACTCATGGCATTCTACAATCTCGACGATGCCGAAGTGCGCGGGATACTTGAGGAGCTGGGTTATTCGGTAAAGGATTCCTATCTGAAAGACAATCTGGAATACTATCTCGCACGCACTTCACATGGTTCCACCCTCAGCCGCGTGGTACATGCCCTGCTTGCCAACATGATCGGCGACCGCGAACTCAGCTGGGAGCTTTATCAGGATGCCCTGAGCAGCGACTACAATGATATACAGGGAGGCACCACTGCCGAAGGAATTCATATGGGTGTGATGGCCAGCACCATAATTATCGCCATGCACGCCTTTGCCGGTCTTAATCTTCGTGGAAACGAAATCAGAATCAATCCCAATCTGCCTGAAAAATGGAGATCGGTGAAATTTGGTTTTGAATTCCGCAGACAAAGGTTCAGCCTTTCGGTGGATGAAAAAAATGTGACATTTGCTTCAGATGCAACCAATTCACAACCCGAAAAGGTGGTGATCTCTGGCCGCACCTTCGAAATAAAACCCGGAGAGGTTGTTAAAACCGATTTTTAATTTGTTCAACTCAAAATCTGCAATATGCTGAATAACTGGCTCTTACTTTCTAAAAAGCACGAAGGTGCTGCGCAAACCATTTTTGAAAAATATCTTTCAGAACGGAGGGGCAAATACATCATTACCATCTCCGGCGAAGTGGAAACCGGAAAGTGTGAAGTTGCCCATGCCCTCGGAAAACTGATGAAAAAGGAAGGAATCATGGCAAAATTGCTCCATATGGACAATTATTACAAGATTCCACCGCTCGAAAGAACCGAATGGCGCAAGCGAAACGGAATTGAAAGTGTGGGTTACGATGAATACGACTGGGAAGTAATCAACCGCTCGCTCGCGGGTTTCAGGGATGGCAAACTGACTACCTTGCCCTGTGTTGATCTCTTTACCGGACAAATTGACCAGCTCACCACCAACTTTGCCGGAATCGAAGTGCTGATAGTGGAAGGGCTGTATTCAGTTAAAATTGAAGAAGCCAATCTGAAGGTCTTTATCGAACTCACTTACAAAGACACCATGGATGTGCAAAAGGCATCGGGCAAGGAAGAGCTGGATGAGTTCAGGATGCAGATTCTTGAACGGGAACACAAAGTGGTTCAGTCGCTTAAACCGCTGGCCGATTTTTACCTCGATTTTGATACCGCCAACGAAATTTTTCACTTCTGAGTAAACCAACCATCAATAAATCAAACCACCATGTTAGGAGACGTACTGTTAATCGGCGAAAAGCATGAAAATGCCGCCAGGGAAATACTCCCTCATATTCTGAAAAACAGAAAAGACAAATTTATGATCGCCATTTCGGGCGAATCCGGATCAGGCAAAACCGAATTGTCGCATGTAATTGCAAAAATGCTCAGGAAAGAGGGTATTTTCTGCAAACCCATTCATATTGACAATTATTACCGCATTCATCCGCTGGAGCGCACCGAATGGAGAAAAACTCACGGCATTGAAACCGCTGTCGGCCTTGGCGAATACGACTGGGACACCATCTACAGAAATATTTCAGATTTTAAGAATGGCCGCGAGTCAACCATGCCCTGCATTGATCTGGTTACCGAACAGGTAGATCATCTCACCACCGACTTCAGTACCGTGGATATGATTATCATTGACGGACTTTATGCCATAAATACCGAAGATGTGGATCTGAAAATCTTTATTGAGCTCACTTACCACGAAACCAAAAAAGCCCAGGTAGTTCGCGGCAAGGAACCCCAGAACGAATACCGCATGCAGGTGCTCGAGCGCGAACATCAGGTGGTGCAGTCGCTCAGGGACAAAGCCGATATTTTTATCAACAAGGAATATCAGGTAGTTCCTGCCCGTTAAGGGTTCCGCTGGATTTTCCCGGCAGGGAAATGACAAATTTCTGACAAGCCGTTGTCCTGATCAGCGGCTTTTTCTTTGCTGCCTTGGCAGATATTTATATTTTTGCTGAGCCCTGCCTGAGATGGTCTAATAAAACTGGACAGAAATTTGTTAACTTTAAAATTTCTAAACCATGAAAAGACCAAGAAGAACATTTAGTGCTGAATTCAAGGCCAAAGTGGCTATTGAAGCGATCAAAGAGTTAAAAACGACCCCTGAACTGGCTCAGATTTATCAGGTCCACCCCACCCTTATCGGACTTTGGAAGAAGGAGTTTCAACGGAATGCCGCAAAAGTTTTTGATAGTGGTAAAGACGAGGCTGAACAGTTAAGAAAGCTTCAAAAGGAAAAAGAAGAACTTATCCAGCAGATTGGTCAATTGACTGTGGATAATAACTGGTTAAAAAAAAAGGTTCTATGATTCCATTGGACATACGCAGGGAATTAATAGAAGCTGGCGATAACCAGATGAGTATCTCAAAGCAATGCGAATTGTTAAGCGTAGCGCGCAGTACACTGTATTATACTCCCTCAAAAGCTTCAGGCAAGGATCTGGAGATCATGCAGGAGCTTGACATGCTTTACCTGGAAGACCCAACCCGTGGAACCCGCAGAATGACCAAAGAACTCAGGAAGTTGGGGTACACAATTGGTCGCTATCATGTCCGAAGTTTAATGCGAGTTATGCGCTTGAAAACGGTTTATTGCCTGCCACGTACAACAATATCAGACCCGACTAAGTACAAATATCCATATCTGTTGCGCAATTTAAAGATTACCCGACCCAACCAGGTATGGTCTTTGGATATCAGCTATATCCCTATGCCCAAGGGGTTTATGTACTTGGTGGCAATCATGGATGTTTACAGTCGGTTTATAGTAGGCTGGAGCCTGTCCAACACCATGGAAGCTGAATGGGTTGTAAATACTTTAAACGCATCAATCGCTCAATATGGCAAGCCTGAGATTATCAATTCCGATCAAGGTGGCCAGTTTACTTCAGACGAATATGTGAATTTCGTAAAAAGCCTTGAAACGGTAAAAATATCAATGGATGGTAAAGGAAGGGCAATAGACAATGTTTATATTGAACGTTTCTTCCGAACCATAAAATATGATAAGATTTACCTGGAGCGACCAGAAACCGGAAATGAACTGTATACGGTTTGTAAACAGTTTATCAACTACTATAACGAAAGACGGGATCATTCTTCTATCGGGGATGTGCCGCCAAATAAGGCTTACAGGAGGGTTGCATGAGTTTTCAACAAAACAGGGAAGTTATTAGTCTCCCCCCGGCCCCCCTCTTGTTAACAATGACAATAACAATTATATTTGTATTAAATACTGTCTAAAGGGATTAGACCATCTCATGCCATGGTGGCAATAGATATTGTCGCTATGCCGTTAATTATTTACAACAACTTTTTGAGCTATGCCCAAAAGAAAAGATATGCCTGTTTCATGGAGTAAGAATCTTAGTATTTACGAAGTAAATCTGCGACAATACACTGCAGAAGGTACCATTGCTGCATTCAGGGAACATTTGCCCAGGCTTAAAGAACTCGGAGCCGGAATTCTTTACTTTATGCCGCTGCATCCCATCGGACAAAAGAATAAAAAAGGCGGGCTCGGAAGCTATTACAGTGTAAGTGATTATTTCTCAGTTCATCCCGATTACGGAACCATTGACGAATTCAGAGACCTCGTAACCGAAATCCATGGCCTTGGGATGTATGTGATAACGGACTGGGTTGCCAATCATACCTCCTGGGACAATCCTTTGCTTGCAGAACATCCTGAATTTTACTCAAAGGACAGACATGGCAACTTCAGGTCGCCGCACCCGGAGTGGAGCGATGTGGTGGATCTTGATTATAACAACCATGCACTCAGGGAGTTTATGATTCATGCCATGAAATTCTGGATTGAAAAAACCGGAATTGATGGCTTCCGCTGCGACATGGCCAAAATGGTACCACTAGATTTCTGGCAGGAAGCCAGGGCAGAACTTGAAACCATAAAGCCGCTGTTTATGCTGGCTGAAGCCGATCAGCATGACCTGCTCAACGGTGCCTTTGATGTTTTGTACAACTGGAATTTATACCATGTAATGAACAGCATTGCCCGGGAGGAATCCTCGGTGTGGAACCTGAATGGCATGATAAACAGCGAAGTACTTGATTTTCCTGCCAGGGGTTATCAGATGCTGTTTATCAGCAACCACGATGAAAATTCGTGGAATGGCTCCGAACTGGAAAGGCTGCATCATGGCCTGGAAGCTTTTACTGTGCTCTATTTTACCCTCACAGGAATACCACTGATTTACAGCGGACAGGAAGCCGGAAATCCCAAAAGGCTGCGCTTTTTCGAAAAAGATGAAATTGAGTGGAAAGAGGACAAAATGTTCACACTTCTGCAACAGCTTATTCAGCTGAAAAAACGGAACATGGCGCTGTGGAACGGCCCCTATGGCGGAGGTTTTACACGAATCTCCACCCGCAACGACGGCAACATCATGGCATTTATGCGCGAACTGGCCGGAAACAAAGTGGTGGCAATTCTCAACCTGAGCTCATACGAACAGTTTGCCCATCTCTCGGCCGGGAATCTGCCGGGATACTACACCAATGTTTTTACAGGCGAAAAGACTGAGCTCTTTGATAATCACTATTGTAAGCTCAATCCCTGGGAATACAGATTGCTGGAATACAACGCGGGTTAAATCCTGTTGTATAATTTACTCATTTCCAGCATTTTTTCGGCGTGTTCCGCCTGAATCTGCCCTTCGGTAAACCTCCATTGCCAGTTGTTGACCAGGGTGCCGGGTACATTCATTCTGGCTCTGCTGCCGAGGCCAAGCACATCCTGCAAAGGAATTACCGCAATGCGCGATACCGATGCCCAGGCCAGCCTGATCATATCCCAGTGTATTTCGTAACCATTGGCTGCTGAATATTTGTGCAGTTTCAGTTTGTCGTCGCTGTCGAGGCTTTCGTACCAGCCCACCACCGTGTCGTTGTCGTGGGTGCCGGTGTACACTACGGAATTGGAATCGTAAAAATGTGGCAGATAGGGATTGGCTTCACTTTTATCGAAGGCAAACTGCAGAATTTTCATTCCCGGAAGGTGAAACTGCTCGCGCACCGCATCCACATCGGGAGTGATCACCCCAAGGTCTTCGGCAATGATGGGAAGTTTTCCGAGTTTCTGATTGATGGCTTCGAAGAGTTCCACAGCCGGAGCTTCGATCCAGTCGCCGTCTTTGGCGGTTTTTGCTCCGAAAGGCACCGCCCAGAAAGCCACCAAACCTCTGAAATGGTCAATCCTGATGATATCTGCCAGCTCCAGATTGTGGCTGATGCGTTTGATCCACCAGTCGAAACCTGTTTGTTTCAGATAATCCCACTTGAAAAGCACATTGCCCCACAATTGTCCGTCTTCGCTGAAAAAATCGGGAGGAACACCAGCCACAAACTCGGGATCGAGGTTTTCGTCGAGCATAAACACTTCGGGACTTGCCCATGCATCGCTGCTGTCGAAGGAAACATACAGCGGAATATCGCCGACTACCTGTATTTTTTTGCTGTTGGCATATTCCTTGAGCGCCATCCACTGGCAGTTGGCCACAAACTGCAAAAACCTGTGATAGGCAGCCCTTTCGGCCAGCTCTTCACGGTATTTCTCCAGTACTTCTGCCTTTCTCAGCTTAATGTCATCAGGCCATTCGTACCAGGGCAATCCGCCAAGGTTTTCTTTAATGGACATAAACAGGGCGTAATCGCTGAGCCAGTGCTGGTGTTTCTGCTCAAAACTCTGCAGGGCAGCCCGGTCGGTTTCGGGAGCCAGCGCGGCAAATGCCCTGAAGGCCTTCACAAATATATTTTCCCTTGAACCATTCACAAATGCATAATCCACTCTGCCTGAGTTGGTTTGTCTGGCTTCGTTCAGGTCGCTTTTGCCAATCAGCCCTTTGTTTACAAAGTGATTCAGGTCAATCAGCATGGGATTGAGCGCATAGGCCGAATAACTTTGATATGGCGAATCGCCCGGCCCGGTGGGTCCCAGCGGTAGCACCTGCCAGAGGTTCTGACCTGCACTTTCAAGAAAATCAATAAATTTATAAGCTTCGGGGCCAAAAGTTCCTATTCCGAATTCGTTGGGCAATGAGGTGGGATGCAACAATATGCCTCCGCTGCGGCTTTCTGTCATAAACAGTATGCTGTTAATATTAATAACTGATTTGTTGTGACGCTCACTTTATTTTGCAACCACATCGTCCTTGTCACTTACAAAATAAACCGAAACAGCTCCGATGATCAGCAGAAGGCCTGCTGTGAAGATGGCGTAAACTGCATGTCCGTGATAGAAATGTTTTACAATCGGTCCGCCGAAAATTCCGTTTACTATTTGCGGAAAAGTGATAAAAAAGTTAAAAATGCCCATATACACTCCCATTTTTTTGGCTGGGATTGAACCGGCCAGAATGGCGTAAGGCATTGCCAGAATACTTGCCCAGGCTATACCTACACCTACCATGCTGAGGTTGAGCAGCCATTTCATTTCGGGTGAGGTAATTAAAATAATGGACATCAGTCCTATGCCGCCAATGCCCAGACAAATGGCATGGGTCATTTTGCGGCCAACCTTTAAGGCAATGTAGGGGAGGAGCAGCGCAAATACTGCGGCTACGGCATTGTAAACTCCAAAAATTACACCCACATAATTTCCTGCTTCATTGTATGCTTCGGAACTGCGGTCGGTGGCCGGAAGTCCCCACACATGCTGCGCCAGAGCCGGCGTAGTAAATACCCACATGGAGAACAGTGCAAACCACGAGAAAAACTGAACCAATCCCAGCTGTTTCATGGTTTTGGGCATGTTGGCAAAGTCTTTGAAAATGTCGAAAATGCTGGCGGTTTTTTCCTCTGTGGCATGTTCTTCCTCGTCAAATGAGGCCAG
Source organism: Lentimicrobium sp. (assembly GCA_024709105.1). Lineage (GTDB taxonomy): Bacteria > Bacteroidota > Bacteroidia > Bacteroidales > Lentimicrobiaceae > Lentimicrobium. Next base: position 33,223 of record JANJXJ010000136.1, read on the forward strand.
TTCTTCGGGCGAATACTCTTTGGTGGTGAAGACTGTAAGCAGAATGGAGCCTACCAGCACGGTGGCGCCAACAAAGAATGAAAGTATCAGATACACGGGTACACTGCCTTCGCTGGCTTCGGATGAAACTCCGAACCAGTTGGCCAGCACATAAGGCAGCCATGAGCCAACCACAGCGCCCACACCAATAAGTGCGGTTTGTATTGAAAAACCAAGTGTGCGCTGATCGCTGGGCAGTTTGTCGGCTACCAGTGCCCTGAAAGGTTCCATGGCCACATTGAACGAGGCATCCATAATCATAAGCATACCGGCACCTACGTAAAGGGCGGGGAGAAAGGCTGCAAATTCAGGAGAGTTGGGCATCAGAATCAATCCGATGGCTGCCATAACTGCTCCGGCCAGGAAATAGGGTTTTCTGCGGCCAAAACGGTTCCAGGTGTTGTCGCTGTAATGTCCGATGATGGGCTGAACAATCATTCCGGTAACGGGAGCCACCAGCCAGAACCAGGATAGATGTTCCACTTCGGCTCCGAAGGTTTGCAAAATACGGCTGGCATTGGCATTTTGCAGCGCAAAACCCATCTGAACTCCCAGAAAGCCAAAACTCATATTAAAAATTTGCCAGAAACTCAGGCGCGGTTTTCTTTTCATATTCCAGTGCTAGTTTAAGAGGCTAAAATTACGGAAAAACTCTGAATGGGCAAGCTACCACCCGGCCTGGAAACATTTTTCAGCGGACCGCAGGCCTCCCATCGCAACCGGAATTGTGGAACAGCTTCATTTTGTTATTATTATACAATCATAGCCGGGCAATAAACTCAGAAAACATGGGGCACACTGATTTTATCCTTGTTATAAATGCTTTTGAAGCAAAAAAAAAGCGGTTTTCTGCAACAGCATGCAGTTACTTTTTTTAATTTTGCATTACCGACGCGGAAGTAGCTCAGTCGGTAGAGCATCAGCTTCCCAAGCTGAGGGTCGCGGGTTCGAGCCCCGTTTTCCGCTCAACAGTGAAAATTGGATTTTTAATTGATAACAGGCTGCCTGAAGCGGGAAGCCTGTTTTTTTTATTCTCAGTGTTGTTTTGAAGTGATGAAATTTATCTGTGGTTGAGGGTGATGATGGATTTTTGGGAGTTTTAAAACTGAACCTTCTTTGAACTGATAACATGATTTAATAGAACACTGAGCTCGTCTAAGGCCGAGACATAGTGACACCGATAAGACTGATTTTCACAGATTTTGCGTTATTAAGAAAAGTAACTTGATGATTTTTTGTCTGATAAACTAAATTTGAAACATGTTATTATTTTGTAAATACAAGATGCATACTGGTATTAAATTTTAGAAATAATTTACTAAAGCAATTGATAATCAAGATGAAAAGTTGAGTTATTATACCAGTTCTTAGCTTAATTTTGGCTAAACGCAAAATTTTAAGACTTAAAATACATAAGGAAGCAGTTTAAATACTATTTTTACTGTCATCAAAGATGTTCAGTTATCCTGATTAGTTAGGTATTGCTGGGCTTTACATGGTGCTGAATTTCAATGAAGTGTTTTAACTTAAAAACAAAAGTTGTTCCCTGGTTATTTAAATATGGTATTGAAAATAATGTGGTGGAGTTTTTGTTTTGATATTAACTGCAAGTCAAATGGAAAAAGCTGATTTTAAGAAGACCCTTGAGGAACTAAAACAAAAAATGAAGATGTATAAAGATCATCTTGAAACAACTGTT
>JANJXJ010000158.1 GCA_024709105.1 Lentimicrobium sp.
GTTTGCCACTTGTTATACAGCAGCCCGAAAGGGCTGCTTTTTTTGTCCGTAACCATCAGATTTACACTCCTTCAAAAAGCTAAAACATTGAAAAACTTGCTTAATCAGAAGAACATATTATATCAGGACAAACAATTATAATAGTCTGTTCCAGCACTTTTATCGTGAAATTATAAAGTATATCTGTTATTTTAGCGTTAATATAGAAGGTATACCTGTTAAATTAACGCTAAAATGTTGGTTAAGGCATTTACAGTCTTATAATTTTCTCTTAAAAAGGGTTAGATTGCTGTTCAAAGAAAAAATGCTAAAAAAATAAGATTTAATTCCCAGATGCCCAGATTCTGGTTGCAGAGTGATACAAAATATTTATTTGATAAACGTAGTTAAGATCATAACTCATAAAAAATCCCCGCAACTCTTGTCCGGGGATTAATAATTCAACAGATGAAAATTTCTTTGCAGGTTGCTGTCAATAACCCATTGATATAAGCATTTCCTTGGGATGCACGCTCAGCACAGGAATTGGGGAGTGGTGAACGGTTTGCTGTGCATAAGGCCCCAGCCAGAGGTTGGCGGCAGATTTCTCCTGCTCGGTCATGATGGCAATCAGATTGGCATCTACTTTGGCAGCATACTCAATGGTTGAAGTGCTGATGTTTTCTGATTCCATTTCAGTAATTACATAATTTACATTCCGCTCTTTCAGGTACTTGGCAGCCTGTTTTGTGTAACTCATTATGGTTCCTCTCACATCCTCAACCGTGGTGGTATAGAGCGGTAGCAAATGAACTTCAGCGCCAAACATCTGAGCCAGATCACAAACATAAGGTATCTTCTGCCGGGTTTCCATGCTTGAGTCCATCGGAGCCACAATGCGAGTCAGCTCACGATTGATATTAATACCTGCCCTGATTGTGATAACCGGGCATGGCGCTGCTGTTACTATGCGGTTGGCATTGCTTCCGATCCAGAATTCCTCAAACCCCGAAGATCCGTGGGTGCCCGCTACTATAAGCCATGCATCTGATTCAGTCGCCTGATTTACAATTTCTTTATACACCCTGCCTTCGCGTATCATATAATCGAGGCGGGTATCTTTAAACTCGCTTCCGTATTTGTTGATCAGCCGGGTAAACTGATGTTCAACCTCTTCCAGCAGGTCATCCGACAGGTCGGACGAGAGAATGGTTTTGGTGGTATTGGGATTGTTAACCCACAACATCAGCAGGTTTGATTTCGATTTTTTCGCGATGCTGATGGCGTGCTCCAATGCATTGATGGAGCAATCTGAGAAATCAATGGCGGAGATTATGGTTTTCATGGCCTGGAGGGTTGGTTTTCCGTGCTAAAATAGCCATAAAAAATTTTACAAACAAATAAAAGCTGTGATTTTTGAGTCTTCCGGCTCAATTTTCTCTTCAATCTGATCAATCTGATGCCTGATGAAGGGCAACACTGCCGGAAGTATTTTTTCCAAAGGCTTGTAGAACAGCGATTGCTCCTGCTGTTCAGGGGTAATTATCCGCTTTTCGGGATCAATGTAGGCAAGGGCATAGATCAAGGCCGAAAAAACCAGCAGCGACTTTAATATCCCAAATACAGCCCCGGCAACGCGGTTAAGAAATCCAAGTGCAGCCATTTCTACCACCTTTTCCACTGCTTTTCCGATGATGTGTACAATGATTCCGGTAAGTGCAAAACAAATCAGAAAGGCCACGAAGTACATATACACCCCGTTGGTTCCTGTTACTGCTATTAGAAACTGTTCAACATCGGGTGCAAACCTGAATGAGATAATTATTCCCAGAAAAAAGCCGATAAATGATGCAGCACTGATTATAAAGCCTTTAATAAACCCCGAAATGGCGGCAATGATCAGAGAGATGAAAATTACAATATCGATTATGTTCATAATCTGTATGAATTTTATTTCAGTTTTCTGGTAAGTTCTGTGGCAAAAACAAACTGATTCAGCTCCGGATTGTCGCTTTTAAGAATGCTATCCTTGTCGCCCTGCCACCACAACTGTCCTTTATGGATATATGAAATCCGGTCTCCGATTTCAATTACCGAGTTCATATCGTGGGTATTGATAACGGTGGTCATGTTATATTCCTGTGTAATTTCACTGATCAGCTTATCAATTACATTGGCAGTAAGGGGGTCAAGCCCTGAGTTGGGTTCATCGCAGAATAAATATTTTGGATTCATGGCAATGGCACGGGCAATGGCTACTCTTTTTTTCATTCCACCGCTTATTTCGGCAGGATAAAGTTTGTTGGCATTTTCAAGTTTCACCCTGCTGAGGCAGAAATTGGCGCGATCGAGTTTTTCCGGCAGGGTTTGGTTGGTGAACATGGAAAGCGGAAACATGACATTTTCTTCCACTGTCATGGAATCGAACAAGGCGCCACCCTGGAACAACATACCTATTTCCTGACGTATTATTTTCATTTCTTCGAACGACATGCGCGAGAACACACGATCGCCGTAAAGCACCTTGCCGCTGTCAATCTCAAAAAGCCCGACCAGGCATTTCATCAGCACAGTTTTGCCAGAGCCGCTTTGTCCGATGATGAGGTTGCACTTCCCCGGCTCAAACTTCACCGAAAGGTCGTTGAGCACAAGGTGGTCGCCAAAGGCTTTGGAAACATTTCTGGCCTCTATCATGCAAGCAGGAGTTTGGTTAAAATCAGGTTAAAAACAATAATGGCAATGCTGCTGTGCACTACACCTTTGGTGCTGGAAGCGCCTACTTCAAGGGCACCCCCTTTGGTGTAAAAGCCATGATATCCTGATATGGAAACAATTAAAAAAGCAAATACCACTGTTTTTACCATGGCATAAAATATGTCGTAACTCTCGAAAAACGCTTTGATTCCATAAACATATACACTCGATGAAACCAATCCGGTAAGTACTCCGGCCAGCCAGCCTCCAAAAACTGCCAGAATCATACTCATCATAATAAGAATTGGATTGATGAGTACTGCAGCAATTACTTTGGGAAAAATGAGATAGGTAGCCGGATTGATTCCGATTATCTCAATGGCATCAATTTGTTCGGTTACCCGCATGGTGCCAAGTTCGGAAGCCACACGGCTGCCTACTTTTCCGGCAAGAATCAGGCTGATGATGGTGGGCGAAAACTCCAGAACCACCGACTGCCGGGTGACAAATCCGATGGTATAAAGCGGAATAAGCGGTGTATCAATATTAAAAGCCATCTGAATGCACAATACTGCACCCATAAATGTTGAAATAAAGGCAACTATACCAACCGAATCGAGACCCAGGTTTTCGATTTCGACCATAATTTGCCTGATGTAAATAGACTGCTTTTCAGGCTTTTTAAAGACCTGCCTCATCAGCAGGATGTATCGGCCAATATGGAAGAGGAAACTTTTTATCACAAGCCAAACGTTTGCGCTAAATTAGGAATTATTTTTCTAAATCTGCCAGCCTAACATAATATTGCCATGATTTCAAAAAAATACCTAAGACATCTGAGAATAAAAAAAGCCGGATAAACCGGCTTTTTATCAATTTTTTCTTTTGATTACTGAGCATCGCAAACCACCGAATGGGCTGCCACGTAAATGTTGCCCGACAAACCTGTTATGGTGTAAGTGTCGGAGGTTGCTCCGTTAAGGTTTTCATGTTTGTAAGGGAATCTTCCGGGGGCTGTTGTATAACGGTTGCGGAATACCGGCAAAATGCTGTTTCCGATATGGAGGTGAGTTTCTGTG
>JANJXJ010000210.1 GCA_024709105.1 Lentimicrobium sp.
CCAATGGAATTTCATCCAAACCTGCCACGGGTCAAATGTATACTTTTGCTCCTGCTGCACCCTGCGGTTATTCGGCAAATGGGTCAGTGCCATTGGTTTCGGATGTAATGCCTTGTATAGATTTCCCCAGAAGGGAACTTACTGTAACCAACTCAGCAAGTGCCGGAACCTACATCACTGTTAATGTAATACAGGGGTTGATTTACGAGATTTTTACCTGTTCCAACAATCCGGCAGCGCAACTTGCCCTCACTGTTTATGAAGAAGGTAACCCAACCGGTGCACCCATTGTTTTTTCATACTCTAATGCAGGCAACACCTGCAATACTACTCAGAACAACGTTTACGCTTCATTCACTGCACCATTTTCTGGTCAGGTAAGGATATTGCTGAATCAATTCGGCAACTGCTCTGCAACTACTCCAGCTGGTTTGTCACTAAGATTGAATGTGAGCGGAGGCTCCAATACCTTTGATGATCAAAATGCTGCAGCAACTGATTCCTGGGTTGGACACCTTTACGAAGGCACCAACTCAGCTGTAAACTGGAATCAGCCATTTCAGAATTATCTCGGATATTATGCACTCCCTGAAACATTTAATGAGACCTTCGGGGGCGATTATTCCTGTTTCGACATTTTTTCCCAGGGAAATGTACGGGCTGGTTTATATGCCGAAACATATGCTGTTCGTTACCTGATGAATTCAACCAGAAAGGGATTGTTTATAGTTGATCTGGGATCTGACGACGGAAGCCGGCTGGTGGTTGATGGTAATATGATATACAACAACTGGCGTGATCAGTCTTTTTCAACCCGCCCCAGGGTTTTGATCAGTCTTACCGGAAGCAGCCAACTTCAGTACGATTTTAATGAAAACCGCATCAACAACCGGGTAATTTTTAATAATCTTATCCCTGTGCTTTCCAATACGCTGAGCACAGGCACCAGTCAGACCATTTGTACCGGTAATTCAGGTACCGCCATAACAGGTGATGTCCCCGGTAGTTTGCCTTCTGGTATTACTCTGCAGGGATATCAGTGGACATACAGTACTACACCCGGGGGAGCCCGCACCAATATCAGCGGAGCCACTTCGGCAACCTATACTCCATCGGCTTCAACTGCTCCTTTTAATACTCCGGGCACATATTACATTTACAGAAATGTAATCATGCGCAGTACCAACAATATATCGCCTAATCCGTATGATGCGGTCAATGAATCAAACGCGGCGGTATTAACCGTAAGCCTGTCAGCTACCCAGCCTTCGGCAATTACCGGAAACAGTCCGGTTTGTGAAGGCAGCAATCAGACATACAGTGTTACCAATGTTTCTGGTGTGACATACAACTGGACTTTCCCGGCCGATTGGGTTATCGTTTCCGGAAACGGGACAAACTCGGTACAGGTGCTTGCCGGAAGCCAGAGCGGAAATATTACTGTAACTCCTTCTACCACCTGCGGAACAGGTCCATCACGCACGCTGGCTGTTACGGCGCGGCCAAAACCCGCTGTCACTACCGGAGAAGATCCGGTTATTTGTCCCGGTACCACTACTGCTTTTATTTATTATGAAATTACAGCTGGGAATCCTGATGGTTTTTCCATTGACTTTGATGCAGCCGCCAATGCAGCCGGCATTTCAGATATCAGCAACTGGAGTTTGACAGGTGGTATAATTACTGTGTATGTACCATATTCAATAGCAACAGGTACTTATAACGGAATGTTAACTGTTTATAACTTTACACACGCCTGTCTAAGTGATCCGGTTCCTGTTTCAGTGATAGTATCTGATAATGAACCTCCTGTAATTGAAAATTGTCCTGTAGATTTTTCAGTTTATGTTGATGGCTCATGTAATGCAGCAACGGTGAACTGGGAGCCTCCAACTGCGTCAGATAACTGTGTATTGCAATCTTTTAGTCCCAACATCTGGCCAAACTCTTACCTGAGTGCAGCAGGATCGCCTCATACCATAACCTACACTGCCACCGATTTGGCAGGGAATGTTTCGTATTGCAGTTTTACAGTGAATGTTGTGGTTGGCCTTGCTGCTCCGGTTGCAACATCGGCGCAGGCTATTGGGTTCAACTCTTTTACTGCAAGATGGGGAGAAGTTGCATTTGCGCAGAACTATTTGCTCGATGTCGCTACCAATTCAGGTTTTACTTCATTTGTTCCGGGCTTTCAGAACAGAAATGTTGGAAATGTTACTAATTTTCAGGTAACCGGACTGACCGGGAATACCACATATTTTTACCGGGTAAGGGCTGCAACAAGTTGTAATACCAGCGGAAATTCGAATACCATATCTGTAACAACAACACCTCCGCCTAATCCGGTTGAAGTGATTGCAAGCGAAGGGCTTGCAAATGCAGATTATGCATCACTCAGGCTTGCGTTCGATAACATTAACAATGGCACACACAGAGGAGCTGTTGTTGTTATGCTCAGAGGGTCAACTGTTGAAACTGCTACCGCAGCGCTCAATGCAAGTGGATCAGGGAGTGCATTATATACTTCTGTTTTGGTGTATCCAACAGCATCAGGTTTGTCGGTAAGCGCAGAACTTTCGTCTAATCCGGTAATTAATCTTAATGGAGCTGACAATGTAATTATTGACGGGCGGGTAAATGCAAGTGGTTCCACAACCGATCTGGTTATTGTGAACAACAGCACTTCTTCAAGCTCAAATACCTCAACCATCAGATTTATCAATGCAGCAGAGAATAATATTATCAGGTATTGCAAAATCTATGGATCCACTACCCGTGGTGCATCTGGCCTTATTTTCTTCTCCACAGCCTCAGGAAACGGTAACCGGAATAATGAAATAAGCAATTGTGTGCTGAGTTCAGCCAATGGAAACCGGCCTTTGGCAGCAATATATTCATCAGGAACAACTGGAAGCGGAAATGATAATATCAGGATTCTGAATTGTAATTTCCAGGATCAGATGTCAAGGTCAGGTACATCTTACGGAATTTTTGCATCATCAAACAACAGCAATTGGGTAATAAGCGGAAACAGTTTCTACGAAACATCGCCCCTGGTTGCTACTGCAACGCTTACTTTTTACCAAATAAGAATTTCTGCAGGGAATGGACACATCATTGAAAATAATTTTATTGGCGGAACATCCCCGGGTTGTGAAGGTGGTGCAATGCAGATAACATCTGCTTCATATGGTTCAAGATATTATGGAATTTATCTTACAACTGGTGAAGTTGAGGCAACTTCGGTACAAGGCAATACATTCAGGAATTTTTCATTAACATCTTCGCATGGCACACCTTTCTATGCAGTGTATGTTTCAGCAGGGGCAGTTAATATTGGTAACATTACGGGAAATATTCTTGGCGAATCATCTGGTAATGGTTCGGTTAGCCTGAACAGCCCTGCTACAAGTGCCTCTTCTTATGGGTTGTATATAACAGGCGCAGGGTCAGTAAATATCAGTAATAATATTATCGGCAGCATTGTAACTACAGGGTCGGCCTCAATTGCACACTCTTTCTATGCTATTTACACCCTGGGCACCGGAAACAGGATAGTTTCAGGAAATCAGATTGGAAGCGAAGTTACCGAATCGAGTATACATACTTCAACAAGTGTTGCCTCTGGATCTGCACAGCTTTTGAGAGGTATCTGGAACGCCTCAACTGGTAGTATTACGATTTCAGATAATACAATCTCCAATTTGAGAAATGCCAGTATATTTCAAACTTCAACAGGGCAGATAGCCGGGATTATTTCAACAGCGGGTGTTAATACAATAACCGGCAATTCGGTTTATAATCTGTTTACAACAAGCCCCAGTACCGGGAATTCAATTACTGCATCATCGGTAATAGGTATCGGAGCAACAAGTGCTCTTGCTGGTCAGAATATTTCCAACAACAAGATTTATAATATTGAGAACCAATTTGGCGCTTCCAGAGCTGTTTATGTAATAGGTCTTTATTACCAGAATCCAACTGCTGCAGGAAGTAACATAATTGAAAAGAATTTTATCCACTCGCTATACATTAATCCGTTGAATACAAGTGCAACGGCACGAATGGAAGGATTAAGGCTTAATTTTATTGCTTCTGGCAGCAGCATTGTTCAAACCACTATATCCAATAACATTATTTCTATAAATAATGCTGATGGAATTAATTCAGTGATCTGCGGGATTTTTGAAGGAGGATATAGTTCAGGTACTTCCAACACCAGAAATTTATTTTATCACAACACGGTTTACCTTTCAGGCACAGCTTCGGGTTCAACCTTGACTTATGCGTTTTTTAACAATTCTGCGGGAAGCAGCACCCAAAGAAATATAAGAAACAATCTTTTTATTAATGAAAGAACTTCTCCCTCAGGCTCCGGAATTCATTATGCTATAAGGTTGAGAAGCTTGACTGGCGTTACTATAAATTTTAACGATTATTATACACCGGGAGTCGGAGGCGCTATTGGCCGGATTAATACAACTGCCTACAACACACTTGCATCCTGGCAGGCAGCTACTTCGCAGGATGCAAACAGTTTAAATATTGATCCGCTTTTCCAGAACGCAGGAGGAACATCTGTTAATAATTATTACGCCGAAGAAATTACTCTTGTTGGCGCAACCAACACAGGTGTACTTACCGATTATCTGGGTACTGCCCGGTTAATACCCACCCTGGGAGCATTGGAAAGGATGGCCATAGCCAAAACCTGGAAAGGCACGGTAAGCACAGATTTTGCAACAGCCGCCAACTGGACAAACGGTGTTGTGCCCCAGCCCGGCGAGAGTATTGTTTTTGATGCCGTTCCGCTCAGGCATTGTGTGCTCGATACCGACCGCACCTTAGGTAGTATTACCAATGCACAAAGTACATACGATCTGGTAATAAACGGACGGACCCTTACCATCAGCGGCGATCTCATTTTCAGCAACGGAGCACAAATTGATGCCACACAGTCAGGTTCCACAGTGGTATTTGCAGGTGCCGGACAGCAACAGGTTCCTGCAGGGGCTTTTGTAAACAATCAGGTTCAGAATCTTACAATAAATAATGCAGCTCATGTGGTGCTTTCAGGTACTTTGAATATCAGCGGTGCATTTACTGCAACATCCGGAAGGTTAAATACCTATACCAATCTTGCTACTTTGGGTTTTAATGGTACAAACCTGCAATCGTTGCCTGCCTCAGCCTTGCTGAATAACAGAGTATATAACTTGAATATCAATAATCTTTCCGGAGTAAACTTAACCGGAAACCTAACCATTGACAACACCCTCAACCTGGAATCCGGAGCGTTCAGCATAGCAGGAACCACATTCACTTTCAGAAACGGTAATACTCCTGTCTCAAGAAACACGGGTACATTAACCACTTCAAATACAACCAATCTTGTTTTTGGGGTGGCTGGTGGTACGTTGGGTAATCCCTTTACCCTGCCATCAGGACTGTTCACATCATCTCCTGTTATTAATAACCTAACCATTAATCGCGATAATCCGCTAACCCTGGGCAATCAGATGATGTCGGTAAGAGGTATTGTATTGGTAACCAGTGGAGTACTCAATACGTCCACCAACCTTACGCTCCTTTCAGATAATAACCAAACCGCCCTGATTGACGGAGCCGGTAACGGCAGCGTTTCAGGTACAGTGCATATGCAGCGCTATCTGCCATCGGGTTTTGGCTATAAATATGTTGGTTCTCCTTTCTCCAATGCAACGGTGGAGGGTTTTGCCGAAGAAATTGACCTGAGCGCGTCTTTCCCCGCTTTTTACCGCTATGATGAGAACCGTGAATCAACGGGTTGGGTTAATTATACCAACACATCGGATGCACTTGTTCCCATGGCAGGATATGCAGCCAACTCAGGAACTTCCTCCACTCCCAAAACGCTGGTGTTGTCAGGAACTGTGAATAACGGTTCAATAGCAGCTGTCAATCTGTTTAATCACAACAAGACTTATACTCAGGGCTTTAACCTGATGAGCAACCCTTATCCCTCGCCCATTGACTGGGATGCTACGCAGGGCTGGACACGCTCCAACATTGACAATGCAGTATATTATTTCGATGCAGGAACCACCGATCAGTACGGGGGCACCTACAGTACCTACATCAACGGGGTTTCCAGCAATGGCGTAGCAGGCAGATACATAGCATCCATGCAGGGTTTCTTTGTACATGTAAGTGACGGAACTTACCCTGTGCAGGGCAGTTTTGGAATGGATAACCGGGTAAGAGTTACTCAGTTGTCTCCTGCATTCCACAAAAACACCATCCGTGATCAAAAGCCTCTGATCCGGATTTCGGTTGGCCGTGAATCGGAAAACAGCAATAAGGATTATCTGGTTGTTTATTTTGATGAAGCAGCAACCACCGCCTTTGAGCCTGAACTGGATGCCATTAAGCTGAACAATACTGATGCCTCGGTGCCCAATGCAGGGGTTATTTCCTCCGATGGCAGGATATTATCGGTGGGTGCCTGGCCAGAAACCCCGGAAGAGTTGGAAATACCGCTATCAGTTAAAACTGCGGAGCCCGGGCAACTGGTATTCAGGCTTCAGGATATTGAAAATATGTGGCCCGGAACAAAGCCCTATTTTAAAGACAAAGCCAATGGCCTGGTTCAGAATCTGTTGCAGGTTCCTGAATACAGAGTTTACCTGCAGGAAGGAGAAACCAACCATCGTTTTTCTCTGGTTTTCAGTGAAAAGGAGATATCATCCGATGTATTCGACAGCCGTATGGCAGATGCCGTAGTTGAAAATAACCAGATATTTGTAAATGTAAGATTCCGTGATGAGCAGTTGAATGTTACCCTGTTCAGCCTTACGGGACAGGCAATCTTCAGCAGCAACCTGAACGGAGCAGGCATTCACAGACTTTGTCAGGCTCCGCCGCCAGGGGTTTATCTGTTGCAG
>JANJXJ010000225.1 GCA_024709105.1 Lentimicrobium sp.
TCTTTCTTACACCCAGTAATGGTAAAAAATAGCACAAATAGTGCAAAAAAAATGTGTTTAAATGTGTTCATTGTTTTTGTAATTTTGTGCTCGTTACCGGTTGGCAGGGGAGAGGTTGCCGGATAGCTTGCCAAAGTATAGGCAGCCTGCTCCCCATGGCCGGTAATAAGCCGGTGAAAAATTTATTTGGTTGTTTGTACTCCGGGTTTTTGTTTTGGCGGCTTTTGCTGCCACAGGTATTTTCCTCCTTTCGTATTTTGTGGGTATTGATATTTATTTTGTGCCGCTAAACAACGGCCCGGTTTTATTATTATGCCTTTTGCCAAATGTAATGTTGCTTATACACTTATGAATCGTTTTTAGCTATCATTACAAATGCAAAAATAAACACAATTTTAACTCTCGCAAGCCATGAAGAAAGTAAAATGACGAATTGTACTTGAATCATTAAATATTGCTATACTAAGTTCAACACAGGTACTTCTGTAGCATAAGACTTGGATACTGTTTCTTGATTTTCAGGTTTTTAACAGTTTATTTAAGAGATAATTGCGATTTTTTTCCTAACAATAATTATATGGTTGCAACGTCTTTATCTTCTCTGCACAAAAAAAAGCGGAACCTGCACAGTGCCGCTTTTTAAATATTTTGTCGCAATAAAACTTATCTCTTTTTATCGGCCGGCTTTTGGTTGAGGTAAACCAGCAGCCCAATCCCCAGCAGTATAAATGGAATGCTGAGCAGTTGCCCCATATTCAGTGCCATGGTTTGTTCGAAGGCTACCTGTGGCTCTTTTACAAATTCAATAAGAAAACGTACTCCAAACAAAACAATCAGAAACACAGCAAATATATTGCCTTCGCGCATGCTGAGGTAGTTTTTGCGGTAATAGGCCAAAAGGGCGAAGAACAATGCCAGGTACGACAAGGCTTCATAAATCTGAGTGGGGTGGCGAGGATCGCTTTGTCCGTCTCGTACAAAAATAAATCCCCAGGGCAGCGAGGTGTAATGTCCGTAAATTTCGCTGTTCATCAGATTTCCCATTCTGATAAAAAATCCGCCCAAAGCAACAACAATTACCAGCCGGTCGAGTGTCCATAAAAATGATTTGCCCGATTTGCGCACAAAAAACCATATGGCCAGCAGAATGCCGATGGCTGCCCCATGGCTGGCCAGGCCGCCTTCCCAAATCTTGAGGATGGAAATCGGATCTTTTAGATAAGAGGCGGGTTCGTAAAAGAATACATGTCCGAGCCTGGCACCAATTACAGTTCCCACCACCACAAAAGTGGCCAGCTGATCCAACAGCCCAATAGGCAGATTTTCGCGCTTAAACACCTGTTTTTCCAGAATAACATAGCCCAGATAAAAAGCCATGGCAAAAAACAGCCCGTAATACCTGATCTGAAGGCTGCCTAAGGGCAGTAAAACCGGGCTAATATCCCAGGTGATGTAATTCAGAAGCATAATATAAAGTTTGATTGCAAAGTTAACATTAAAAAGAACAAAAGTGCCAATGGTTTTGTGTGGTTATTTCAGATTATTCAATGCGTTATCAATCAGCGTTGTAAATTGACCGGGAAGGTTGTTGAAAACAATACCGCTCATCTGCAATGCGCGGGGAATGTCTTCTTTAAGGTTTAACTTTTTTTGTTGCACCGCGTAAAAAATGCCCTTTTCTGCCATGTATCCGGCCAGGTATTCCTGCTCGGTTTGCCCGGGTGTAGGCACCAGCAAAGCCTTGTTTCCGGTTCGCGAAAGATCCATCAATGTGGAGTATCCGGCTCTGCTGATCACCAGCGGACTGCTGCGCAGGATGTTTTCAAGTACCCCGGAAGGAAGATGATCTGCAACATCTACATATTTGCGCATCGGTTTTATATCGGTGTTTCCGGGAATACCGCGGATAAGCAGCACATGTTTTTCGTTTACGGGCAACTGTGCCAGCAATCTTTCCTCAAAAATGCTGCGTTGTGGTTCGGGGCCCGATACTATGGCTATCATTTCGTATTTGCGGGGCGTTACCACTGTATAAGGCGACTCAAAGCGACTCAGTATGCCTGCGTATTTAATGTTTACAGGAAGTAAATGTCCATGTGAGAGTTTTCCAGACAGATTGTGCTCCCCCTCGAAATCAGGAATCCAGCATTCGTCAAACCTGCTGATCATTTTGCCGGTAATTTTGTGCAGCAGCCCCGAAAAAGCGCTGAAAAAACATGGCGGAATAATATTAACCTGATGGGTTATAATAACCGAAAACACCCCGGGATTATACAAACCGTAGCGGTTGTCAGAAATTACCATGTGGATGGAATGCCTGCTGATTATTTCGCTGAGCAGGCGGTTTTCCTGCCTGATTCTGAATAAAATACCCGGTATATCGGCGATTAGTTTCAGGGCAGCCGGTATGGTTTTGCTGTATTTTATCCCGTATCCCGGAAAAGTGATGAATTCTGCATCCTGAAATTCAGACCTGAGCAAGGCCAGCTGAGGTCCATCAGCAGCTACCACCACATGCGCTCCCTTTGCCATAAGATATCTTATGACCGGAATACACCGGGTGGCGTGGCCAAGGCCCCAGTCGAGCGGACAAACCAATACTTTAGCTTGTTTCATTCAGCACATTTCTACCTGCAAAGATACTTTTACTAAAGCCATGTTTTAAGAGGCGCTTAAGATTTAATGAAAAGTTCATATATTCGCATCACTTATGAGCAGCAGCGATTCCAACGAACTTTTATATCAGATAGCTTTAACGTTATTACCCGGAATAGGGGATGTAAATGCACGCAAATTAGTGGCATACACCGGAAGTCCCGAAGCAGTTTTCCGCGAAAAGAAAGCTTCACTGCTTAAAATACCCGGAATGGGCCAGATTACTGCCGAGCTTATTCAGAGCAACCGCACAGTGGTGGATCGCGCTGCCCGTGAAATTGAGTTCATCAGCAAATACGGCATTCGTACTTCATTTTTTACCGAAAAATCCTATCCCGAAAGGCTCAAACACTGCACCGACAGTCCTGTGCTCATCTATTACTTAGGTAACATGGAATTTAACTCACCTAATGTAATTTCGGTAGTAGGTACACGCCGGGCCAGCGAGTATGGCAAGGACATTTGCCGCAAACTTATTGCAGGGTTAAAGGAGCTGGGGGTGCTGGTTATCAGCGGGCTGGCTTATGGAATTGATACCTGTGCGCATAAATCGGCACTGGATGAAGGTTTGAAGACTGTGGGGGTGCTTGCTCACGGGCTCGACAGGATTTATCCACCGCTGAATTTTAATCTTTCGCAACGTATGCTGGAGCAGGGCGGGTTGGTAACAGAGTTTATGAGCGAAACCAATCCCGATCGCGAAAATTTCCCCAAACGCAACCGCATCATTGCCGGACTGGCAGATGCTACCATAGTTATTGAAGCAGGTGCCAGAGGCGGGGCGCTGATCACAGCCGACATCGCCAATTCATACAACCGCGATGTGTTTGCGGTGCCAGGCAGATTGTCTGACCCTATGTCGGAAGGCTGCAATCATCTGATAAAAACCAACCGGGCTGCATTGGTGCAATCGGCTGCCGATATTCTCTACATCATGGGCTGGGATAAAAAAGCCCTGAAAAAAGAACCTGTTCAGCGCAAATTGTTTGTTCAGCTTCAGCCCGATGAGGAGGCTGTGGTAAAACTGCTCGAAGAAACCGGTGAATGCAGCATGGATAAGATATGCTTTTCCACAGGCATACAAAACAGTAAAGTGGCTGCAGCCTTGCTTAATCTTGAGTTTGAGGGAATTGTAAAAAGCCTGCCCGGTAAAATTTACCGCTTAAGCTGACTCTGTCGCTGAAGTAAGACTCTTTTTAATAAGAATAAGCGCGATGAACAATATTCCGCCTGCCACAAGCAGGAAAAACAGGGTATCGTTGCTGAGCAGGGTAAAGCGGAACAAGCCATGAAAAAGAGTGGCAGCACCCAGGCCGGTCATGGAATCAATAAAGCGGTTTTGCCTGATTTTTCCCATACCTGTAAAGAATCCAACCAGCACGGCAAGCAAGGCATTCACCGGGCCAATGGCGATCAGGTAAAGCCAGTCGCCTTCCACTTTCAGGCCAAAAAAATGATAATATGCTGCATATAAGGTAGTGAGTCCTGTTGAGATTGCCAGACTGTAAATGATCCCATCCGGAGCTCCGTTGAAGCTTTTGTGCTTCATTATTTTGCTGTAAAGCGGAAGGAATTTCCCGAATTCCGACATAAAACCCACAAAGACAAAAGAGTACAAAAACATTCTGCGTATGCTTCGGGCACCATCCATGCCGAGATAATTGGCCAGCATATTCGATAAAATAACAAGAAAAGCCATAAGCAGTCCCAACCCAAAAGCAGTAAAAAACAGCCTGAATTGCCCTTTGGGGTAGCGATACTTTAGATAAGCAAACAAAAGCAGGAACAATGCCGGCGAAATGAATAAGGGTAATAACTCCTTCATAATGGTGTTTTTTAATTTTCAGAACTGATTGGGTCGGGCAAATTTCAACAAGATATATAAATGCTGTCGGGCAAAACTGGCAGAATATGGCAGTAATAATTTCCAATAACAAATTTAGGGAATATTGTTAATTTTACAAGCAGTTTGTAAAATTTAATACTGAAGATTTCATGGTTACCAAAGTCAAAATAACTCAACCTGAGATGAATGAACTGGGCATTACATCATGGCCGGTATGGGAAAAGGAAGTTTCACGCTTTCCCTGGACTTACGATGAGGAGGAAGTTTGTTATTTCCTTGAAGGTGAGGTGGTTGTTGAGTACGAAGGGGGTTTTGTTGAGATCGGCCCGGGTGATTACGTTACCTTTCCGAAAGGTTTAGAATGCATCTGGGATATCAGAAAACCAGTGCGGAAACACTATTCATTCAGATAATATGGGCGATTTAACAGGGGTAGTGATTCGCTCAACCGGAAGCTGGGCAACCGTACTTTCATCTTCAAATGTGGTGGTAGAGTGCAGGATAAAAGGCAACTTCAGGATAAAAGGTATCAAATCAACCAATCCTGTGGCTGTTGGCGATAAGGTTGACTTCAGGATGCAGGAAAATGAAGATTCCGGAGTTATCCACGGTATACATCCCCGGCACAATTTTATCATACGCAAAGCTACCCGCCTTTCGAAACAATCGCACATCATTGCTGCCAATATTGATCAGGCAGTGGTCATGGCTACCATTGCCAGCCCGCGAACTTCCACAGGTTTTATTGACAGGTTTCTGGTAACGGCCGAGGCGTATCACATTCCGGTTTCCATTTTTTTTAACAAATACGACCTTTACGATACTGCTCAGCAGCAGCAACTCGAAAAGATGGTGAAACTTTATACTGAGGTGGGCTATGTTTGTTACACCACTTCGGTGGTTGCCGGCATCGGAATTGAGGAGGTTAAAGATTTTCTGAAAGGAAAAGTTACCCTGCTCAGTGGCCATTCGGGGGTAGGGAAGTCGGCCCTTATCAATGCTGTGGAACCCGGACTGAATCTGAAAGTTGGCGCCATTTCTGATTATCACCTCAAAGGAAAACATACCACCACCTTTGCCGAAATGTTTGCGTTGAAAGATGGTGGTTATATTATTGATACTCCGGGTATCAAAGAGTTTGGCCTGATTAATTTTGAAAAACAGGAAGTTGCCGAACGTTTCCCCGAAATGCGCGAACTGATGCACAATTGCCAGTTCAACAACTGCACTCATGTGCATGAGCCGGGCTGTGCAGTAAAAAAGGCGCTGAACCAGGGTAAAATCAGCCACAGCCGGTACAACAATTACCTGAGTATTCTTAACGATGAGTATTTTGAAGAAAAGGAATGGGATTAACAGTAACAATTATCTTGCGTTAAAGCTTTTTATATTATGAGAGTTGTGGTACAGCGGGTAAACCGGGCTTCGGTGCGCAGCACTTTTTACGGCGAAGCTACTATTGACAAGGGAATGCTGGTGCTGCTGGGTATTGAGCACGATGATAACATCGGGGATATTGATTGGCTTGTTGGTAAACTTACCCGCCTGCGTATTTTCGCTGATGAAGAGGGTGTAATGAACCGATCTATACAGGAAACAGGTGGTAGTTTTCTGGTAGTGAGTCAGTTTACACTTCATGCCAGTACCAAAAAAGGCAACCGGCCATCTTACATTCGGGCTGCAAATCCCGATACAGCCATACCCTTGTACGAAAAGTTTGTTTCAGCACTGCAAAAAGAATCGGGCCTTGAAGTAAAAACCGGCTGGTTCGGGGCCAACATGCAGGTGTCCCTGGAAAACGACGGGCCGGTTACCATCATCATAGATACAAAAAACCGGGAATAAGAGTTTTAAATTCTCATTCCCGGACAGGAAATTTTTGTTGTTATTTAGAATCCGAAAGTTATACCAAAACTTGGCATAATAGGCAGCTGATATACTTTGTCGCCGGTAATGCGGTTGACATAGAAAATGTTGTCGCGGTCGTAAATGTTGGTTACACTCAGGTTAAATTCGAGCAAGCCATCCTCACCGATTCTGAAACGGCGCATCATACTCAGGTCGAGCCTGTGGTAATAGGGGAGCCTGGCTTCGTTGTAGCCGGCATAAATAATGCCTAACTGTCCGTTTGAAATATTATAATTTGTTCCGGCACCCTGTTCAAACAAAAGTTTTTCGTAATAGCCCTGCGACTGGGTAAAGGGAAATCCCGATCCCATATTCCAGCGGGCATTGAGTTCCCATGCATTCTCTTTGCCAAAGCGGTATGAACCTACCAGGTTTACATTGTGGCGGCGGTCGTAATGGGGCACATATTCAAGTACACCGTCGAAGCGGTTTACGTAGGCCAGCGAATAAACAGCCCACAGATATATCCTCTTGACTTCGTATTTCACCGAAACATCAAAACCATTGGCATCGCCGTTTTCAATAATAAAATCTTTGCGGATGTATTCGGGTTTGTAGTTGATGGAGTTGGGGTCGTTGTAATCGCCGTTATCGTCGAAAATCTTATTGCGGTTCAGGTTGGTAAGCTGCGAAAAGTTTTTGTAGTACACCTCCACATTAACTGTCATATTGGGCATGGGGTCAATTTCTGCCCCAACAATGATGTGCTCTGCTTTTTGCAGTTTGTGATTTACCTTTTTGCCGTTGAATGTTTCCTGAAGGTTGTCGGGCCCTGATAAGAAACCGTAGAACAGATTCACCACATCGCGGTCGGAGGTAGCACTGATCAGATTCTGAGAATAGAGTCCGGCAGCCATTTTTACCCTGAAATTATCAGTTACGTTGTACTTCATGGCAAGGCGGGGTTCGGGCGAAAAGTTGGATAAAGAAGCATAGTATTGCATCCTGAATCCGGGCTCAAATAAAAATTTACCGCGCGTCATTTTATATTTTACGTAGCCGGCAACTTCGGTAGTATTTTCAGTTTGAACAATTTTGCGTCCGATCAGATTGGTGAAGTTAAAGTCGGTTTTAAATCCGAGCATTTCAAACCCGTATTTTATTTCATCTTTTCCAAGGAAATAAGTGAATCCCATACCCAGATTAAATCCGTTGATGGAACTGCTTCGCTCGGGAAGTTCGCCTTCCTTCATGGAAATATTGTAAGAAGAAAAGGCTACGTTTCCTTCAAGCAGCACCGGATTGCTTCCGGGGATAACCACAAAGTTGGTACCCAAGCCTGTTGATTTCCATTTGTATGTGGCCAGGTCGGTGTAGTCAACCTTATCATTAAAATTAAAACCGTAAAAATTCACCTTCGAACCATTGCTTGCATTGATGGACAGTTTGCCGTAAACATCGGTGTAGTTGAATGGCAGGCCGGCTGTGTCAATGTAATTGTAGATAAGGTCTGAAGTTTCCTTGAGGTAAGAATTTTTGGCTGAGATGATGTAAGATATGCTTCCACCTGACTCTTTCTGCTTTTTGATGGGGCCTTCGAGCATCAGTTTTGCGCCGAAGGTGCTGGCACCGGCTTTACCGGCAATGTGTTTTTTATTTCCGTCTCGTGTGGTGAGATCCATTACCGATGAAATTCTGCCGCCGTGTTCTGCATTAAATCCGCCGGTATAGATATCGGCATTTCTGAGAATATCGGTGTCGAAAACAGAGAACAGACCAATGGAGTGGAAAGGATTATAAACTATCATTCCATCAAGCACCACTTTGTTTTGAATGGGTGATCCCCCCCTGATGTAGAGCTGGCCACCCTGGTCGCCTGTAAAAACCACTCCCGGCAATACCTGCAGGTACTGGGCAAGGTCGGGCTGTCCGCCGATGGTGGGTATGCGGCTGATTTGCTTAGGGGTGATTTTAATCACCGAGGTGCGGGTATCGCTGCGGGCTTCTTCGCGTTCGGCAGTAATCTGCACTGCATCCAGGTTGAATGCTCCTTGTGTGAGATAAAGCTTTTTGGTAAGAACTGTATTGCCTTTAATGCTCACCTGTTCGCGCAGCGTGTCATAACCCAGATAGGTGACCATAAGGGTATAATTGCCATCGGGTATGCGGCTGATGGTAAAATATCCATTTACATCGGTGGTTGAACCGTAGGTTGTTTTGAAAAGGTAAACATTGGTGAAAATGATGGGTTCACCCGATTCCTTATCGTAAACAAAACCCCTGACAGTACCGTTTTGGGCAGAAGTGGTATTTGACTTCAGTGAAAATGCCAGAATCAGAACAAAACCCAGGCAAAAAGTGGTAAAAGTAGAACGCATAATACAGAATATGAGTAATTTGAGTCAGTACTCCTTTGCAGGGAGCAGTGCAGGAAATTTAAGCAGTCCGCACAGATATTGCAAAATTAGGCTATTTATTAGTTTTATTAAATTTTTTTTTGAAGTTGACTGAAATTATCGTGGTTTGAACAGCTTTTAAATGCCATTCAAATGGCTTTTGAAAGCCATTAAAAATTCAGCCATAACCTCAGGACTTACACTGCAGAACCTGTTTGCCTCCTGATTAGGAAGCATTTTGCATTGCTGTTTCCGGCCAAACCAGCGATAGCGGTTTTTGGCTATAATATTGTAAATCAAATCTCTGAACTTTTTTGGAAAAACCAGCAAAATAATTGCTGACTTGTAAATTCCACCCGTTTTGTAAAGTATTCTGATGATTGCTTCTGAATGAGAGTAGATTTTGTTGTTTTCGATGTACAACACTGTATCATCAGAAGTTGTTTGTAATGTACTTTCAGGGAAATTAACCGCTGCATACGACAGTTTTTTTCTTTTGTCGGCCTTCAGTAAGAAATCAATTGTTCTGCTGCAAAGCATACAATAACCATCAAAAACTACTAAGCCGGTTTGAGCCAACATATTTAGTTTTTCTATATTTTGCTCTTTGTCAGACATGTACATATCTACTTTAAACCATTCGACTTTTAGCCGGGTTATTATTAGCTGATTTAACGCCTTTTAACAAACAATAACAAATAAGTTTTGTTAGTCGCGAAAGGGTTTTTGAATTTAAATTTTACTTTCATACCTTTGTGTTTTTAAATATTGAGGTGAATTTCATAACTAACAACCTAAATACGTATAATGGACGAGAATTTGATTTCAATTGTTGACGGGAAACTGCAGGTGCCGGATGCTCCTGTAATTCCTTTCATTGAGGGAGACGGTACAGGTCCCGACATTTGGGCAGCATCGGTGAGGGTAATTGATGCAGCTGTTGAAAAGGCCTATTCAGGGGCAAAAAAAATTATCTGGAAAGAAGTTCTGGCGGGCGAAAAGGCTTTTAACCAAACCGGAAACTGGCTGCCCGAAGAAACGCTGGATGCATTCAGGCATTACAAAGTAGGTATTAAAGGGCCGCTTACTACTCCTGTCGGGGGCGGAATCCGTTCACTGAATGTTGCACTGAGGCAACAACTTGACTTGTATGTATGTCTTCGCCCGGTTCGCTGGTTTGATGGCGTTCCCAGTCCGGTAAAAGACCCATCAAAGGTAGATATGCATATTTTCCGCGAAAATACCGAAGATATTTATGCAGGTATCGAATTTATGAATGGTACTCCCGAAGCTGCCAGAATGCTTGCTTTCCTTCGCGATGAAATGGGAGTAAATAAAATCCGTTTTCCCGAGTCGAGCTCCTTTGGAGTAAAACCTGTATCAAAAGAAGGAACCGAGCGATTGGTCAGGGCAGCTCTGGAATACACCCTCGAAAGAGGATTGCCTTCGCTCACACTGGTGCACAAAGGCAATATAATGAAGTTTACCGAAGGAGCCTTTAAAAAATGGGGTTACGACCTTGCCCGCCGCGAATTCGGTGATAAGACTTTCACCTGGGCCGAATACGACGAAATTGTTGAAAAATCAGGTAAAGAAGCCGCCGACAAAGCTCAGCAGGATGCCTTGAATGGCGGTAAAATTCTGGTAAAAGATTCAATTGCCGATGCTTTCCTTCAGCAAATCTTATTGCGTCCGGCCGAATATTCAGTAATTGCGACCCTTAACCTCAACGGCGATTATATTTCTGATGCTTTGGCTGCCATTGTCGGAGGAATAGGCATTGCTCCCGGAGCCAACATCAATTACGTATCAGGTCATGCCATTTTTGAAGCCACCCATGGAACAGCTCCTAAATATGCCGGTTTGGATATGGTAAATCCCGGATCTGTAATTTTATCGGGAGCCATGATGCTTGAATATCTGGGATGGAACAAAGCAGCAGAGCTGATTTATGAAGCTTTGGGCAAAACCATTATTTCCGGCAAGGTAACTTACGACTTTCATCGCCTGATGGATAATGCGACCAAATTAAAAACTTCGGAGTTTGGGACAGAAATCGTGAAAACGATTCAAATGTCTTAACCTTAACCTATTAATCACAATTTTATTCAACACACAATGGGAAAGAGAATTAAAGACACGCTGTACGAAAAAATAATGGATTGGCGTCCACGTACCGAGCGCCTGCTTAAAGAGTACGGCGACGTAGTGGTTGACAAGGTGACCATTGGACAGATCATTGGAGGTATGCGGGGAATCAAATCGCTGGTTTCCGACATTTCTTATCTTGATCCTCAGGAGGGTATCCGTTACCGCGGTTATACCCTGCCCGAAGTATTTGAAAAACTGCCCAAAGCCAAAGGAGGTGAAATGCCTATGGTTGAAGGACTTTATTATCTGCTGCTCACAGGCGATATGCCTACCGAAGAACAAGCTGCCGAAATGGCTGATGAGTTCAATAAAAGACGTATTCTGCCCCGGTTTATTTACGAATTGATTGATGCAATGCCATGTTGCAGTCATCCAATGACTGTTTTTTCATCGGCTGTGCTTACCCTTCACAGGGAATCATTTTTTGCAAAAAAATACAATGCAGGTATCAATAAACTTGATTATTGGGATCCTACTTACGAAGATGCCTTAAATCTGCTTGCTAAGCTTCCAGAAATTGCAACTTACACATATGCAAAACTTTACCGCGATGGTAAACGTATTCAATCGAACCCAAATCTTGATTTTGGCGGAAATTTTGCGCATATGATGGGCATCCCCAAGCCTTACGACGATGTTTCGCGTATGCACTTTATTGTTCATGCCGACCACGAGGCAGGAAACGTAAGCGCTCACACCGGACATCTGGTTGCCAGTTCACTGGCCGATGTTTATCAGTCAATCTCAGCAATGGTAAATGGTTTGGCTGGACCACTCCACGGCCTGGCAAATCAGGAAGTGCTTCGCTGGTTGCAGGATCTGATGGACAAAATGAACGGACATGTCCCCACCGAAGCAGAACTGAAGCAGTTTGTCTGGGAAACCCTCAACTCAGGACAGGTTATTCCTGGATTCGGTCATGCCGTATTGCGCAAAACCGACCCCCGCTACACCCTGCAGCGTGAGTTCAGCCTAAGGAATATGCCTGAAGATCCTTTGTTCCAGGTGGTGAATATGCTTTACAAAATCGTTCCACCCATTTTGCTGGAACAAGGTAAAGCCAAAAACCCATGGCCCAATGTTGATGCACAAAGCGGTGTGATTCAGTGGCATTATGGTGTTAAGGAATACGATTTTTACACCGTTCTTTTCGGTATTGGCCGTGCCATTGGTATTTGTGCAAATATTGTATGGGACAGAGCGCTGGGCTACCCCCTGGAAAGGCCTAAGTCTCTCACCACCGACATGCTCGAAAAAATTGCTGAGAATAGCAAAAAGGAATAAATCCTTTATAGTAATTCAATTGTTTAATGGAGGGCATACTTTTGCTCTCCATTAATTTTTTGATTATGGTCACACAAACCGAATTCGTTTTACCAGCTTTCAGCCGCGGTTTTCATCTTATAACCGATATCGTGTTGCAAAAGGCAGGGAAATTGCCTGAGACCGGGCTGCTGCATCTGTTTATTATGCATACTTCAGCCGGAATATGTATCAACGAAAATGCAGATTCTACTGTTCTGGATGATTTTGAAACGGTTTTTAACCGCATGGTTCCCGAAAATCAACCTTATTACAGCCACACAGTGGAAGGGAGCGATGATATGCCTGCTCATATTAAGTCGGTGTTGGCCGGTACCGAACTTACCATTCCAATACATCAAGGAAAGTTAAGGCTGGGTACATGGCAGGGCATTTATCTGTGTGAGTTCAGAAATCATGCCCGTGCCCGAAAAATAGTTGCAAGTGTAATCTCTTGATAGTCAACTTTAAGCAAGACTCTCGTAATACCATCTGATGGCTTCTTTCAGCCCCAGTGCAAGGCTGTATTGCGGCTGATAGCCCAGCAATTCCTTTGCTTTGTCAATTGATGCCAGCGAATGCAGTACATCCCCTTTTCTGGGAGGCCCGAAAGCAGGAGTAATCTGCGCAATTTCTTTCCTGAACTCAGAAAGGTTGGTTATCAGCTGATGGTAGAGTTCATTAAGGCTTGTGTTTTCGCCGAATGCAACATTGTAAACTGTATTTACTGCATTCGGATTGTTCGTTAGCAGGGCAAGCTGATTGATCTGTACAACATTCTCAACGTAGGTAAAGTCGCGCGATTGAGTACCATCTCCATTAATTACAGGCGACTCACCTGAAATAAGCGATTTGATGAATTTTGGGATTACGGCAGCATAAGCTCCGTCTGGATCCTGCCGCTTTCCGAATACATTAAAATAACGCAGGCCAATGGTTTCAATTCCGTAAAGATCCGCAAAAACATTGGCGTACAACTCGTTCACATATTTTGTGATGGCATATGGCGAAAGCGGTTTGCCAATGATTTCTTCTTTTTTGGGCAAAGCCGGATGGTCGCCGTACGTAGAAGAACTGGCCGCATAAACAAATCTTTTGATTCCGGCATCTCTGGCCGCTACCAGCATATTGAGAAAACCACCCACATTCACATCGTTTGAGGTAACCGGGTCGTTGATTGAACGGGGCACAGATCCCAATGCTGCCTGATGCAGCACATAATCCACATTTTCCACCGCTTTGCGGCAATCTTCAATATTTCTGATGTCGCCCTCTATCAGTTTGAAAGACGGATGATATAGGAATGGCTCAATATTCAGGCGTTTGCCGGTGCTGAAGTTGTCGAGGCAAACCACGTAGTTATCCTGATTCAGCAGGGTTTCAACAAGATTGGAGCCAATAAATCCGGCTCCTCCTGTTACTAATACTTTTGAGCCTGTCAGCTTTTGCATAATGGCCAGTTTTTTCCGGGTTAAATTTACTCAGTTGGTCTTCCTCTCGTGAAAGATGAGAGAGGCTTGAGAATTTTGTCGAAAACAAAATATTGTATCAGTACAAAGTCCTGTTTATCATTAATATAAGCATACATTCTGTCCTGGTCGTAGGTGACTTCCGATCCATCCATGACATCAATTTCAGGTACCGGCAACATACGCGGATAGGTGCTTACATTCTGTTTAGTTCCATCTTTGGCATGGAGTGTAATTACATGCATGGGCGAAACCGAGGTAATTGAATCCTTTTTTTGGGGCTCCATATCGTTGAAAAGTGCTTCATACCTGATATTTTTAAATGCATTTACAAATCCCATTAATTGCAGGGTGTCGTATGCAGAAAGTACTTTGTTGTCAGCCAGCCTGATCAAATCAAGTGTAGAATTGTCCTTGTTTACTACCTTGAAGGATTCCTCGGGCATCTGAGGATATTCTACTGTGATGTAATCAATTTCCGGAATTTTTTTGTCGAAAATGGTATGGTCGCGCCAGTCGGTCTGAAGTGTCGAGAAGCGTGTAGCTACATAACCTCTCAACCCGGGCATATATATAACCACCGGATAATCAGAGCCATCCATAAGTGCGTACGTTCCGTTGTTGTCCATGGTAGCCTCGCCAATATAGTAGGTCCTCGCTTTTTTCTCATAAGGGAAAAACTTATATTGCCCTAAGCTGAGCCTGTGGCTGTTCTGATAGATTTCCACTTTTACCGACCTGGCCGACAAAAGCGACATAATGTTGTTGTGTGCGGCCCGGGCGACCGGCTCTCTTACTGCAAGATTGGCAACGGTGAGCAGAAAAGTGTTTATGTTCTCGGGATGCGCTTTGTATTTTCCATCCATCAGCCAGGCACCGTTTTCCTGTCTTTCAAGCAAAATGGTTCTGTCTGATTTGTCTGCCATGAAAATTCTGGTAATGGAAGCTGTATCAGTCACGGCAAAGTTGCTGAGTTCCTTGCGCAGGGTAGTTTTTGAACGGTTGAGCAGCGTTAGCCCGGCAATTACTGCCAGAATCAGCACAACAATGATAATCAATCTGTTTTTGTTCATATTTTCAGTTCATTTAAAACCATGGAATACAATCATTAAACTCCGCATTATCTGGCATATCTGCGTTTTCTCAGGAAAAACTGAAGCAGGCCAAATAAAATCACCAGCAGCACCGGGCCGGCGGTGTTGATGATTTGCCATTTCAATAATTCATTGCCGGCTTTGGTACGGTCGAGCACCCTGAGCTTAACTTCGCGTGCTCTTACTGCCATCAATCCGGTGTCATCGCAAAGATAATTCACAGCATTGAGCATCAGGTCTTTGTTGCCGAAAGTTTGTCCGGTGAAACGATCATAGCCCAGAGGGTAAGGATTGTAATTGCCCCCGCTGAATTGCACCTGATTTTTGATTAAATCACCATCAGCCATCACAATCATGCGGGTTTCAGGGCTTCTGGATGCAAACGCTATTTCGGGAGCCTCCGAAATTTCTTTTGGAATGCGGTTGTTATAAAGTGATTCGAATTCTCCTTCGAGAAGTACTGCCACAGGCTGAGGAGGCTGCATATAATCATTGGGATCGGGCTCCTGCCTGAGAATATCCAGACTGATAATTACCGGTGTGTTGGCTACACGGGTGTATTCAGAAGTTTTGAGCAGAATGGTTTTTCTTATTGCCGGGTCTCCAACCGTATCAATGCTGCTGATAAACTCAGTTCTTACAGCATTCAGGTTATTAACTACAGGATGCCTGGATGTGGAGGTGAGCACCGGAAAATATAGCCACGGGAAGAAACTGTACTGCGGCTGGTTGCCTACATTGCCTGTGTAAATGGGGATAGGAAGCGCATTCAAATCCATCAGCAGGTTGCTGTTCAGGCGGACACCATATTTAAAAAGCTGGTCGTTCAGGTTCAGTTCGCGGGTAATGCCCATGGTCTGACTCGATGCCTGCATGCTGTCCATGCTTGCAAATACAGGGTCAATCAGCCAGAGCACTTTGCCACCTTTCATTATATACTGATCAATGATAAACTTGTCCTTTTCGCTGAAAATGCTGTCAGGCCCTGCAATAATTATGGCTTTGTATTTATTGATTACCGCAAAACTTCCATCTTCGTTTTCGCGCCTTTCGGTAAGGGCATTTACTTTTCCGTCTAATTGCACCCGGTCAACAATATAATAATCTGACAGTGCACGCTGAATATCAGCAGTTTCTAATCTCGATAGCTCGCCATGACCTTCGGTGAATGCAATTCTAGGCTTTGAAGCAGTGCTAAGTTTTCTTATCGCACTGGAAATGTTGTACTCCAGTGCCTGAATGGAGTTGTTGATAATGGCATCGGGTGGAGCGCCAACCTGCTCTGCAAGAAGACTTACAGGAATTTCGCGTCCTTTGTGTGATACAATTGCTCCCGGGAAAATGCGTTGCTGTTTTTGTCCTTCTTTTGTTCTAACGTTCAGGTCGGTAGGCTGCAAGCCCTGTTGCATCAACCGGTCATAAATTTCGTTTCTGGTTTTGGCATCAGCAGCATTCGAAGGGTTAATAAATTCATATTCAATGTTATCGCTGAAAGCGCGGAACTCATCAAGCATTTCGCGGGTAGAATTGCTAAGCATTTTAAAGCCTGCCGGGAATTCGCCATCAAGATACACCCTGAAATAATAAATGTCGTCAGTTTCGCGCAGCAATTGCCTGGTACTCTGCGAAAGCGAATATCTTTTCTCGGTGGTAAGGTCGAGCCTGAAAAAGAACGAACTTCCTATGATGTTAAGCAACACAATAATAATCAGCCCCAGAGTGAGTTGGGTAATATTGGCCCTGCGAACGTTTTTCTGTATTTTGGTTGGAGTGCTCATTAATGAAATTATTTTGCTGATTATGCCTGATTATTGACTAACAACACTTTTGTTTTTCTTTTCCCACTTCCTGCTCTCAAGCGAGGTTTTGGTGAGAAGCAGAAACACTGAAATCAGGCTAAGGAAGTACAAAACATCGCGTGAATCTATTACCCCGCGGCTCATGGAAGTGTAATGCGACTGAATACCCAGCGAAATAATAAAAAGGTCAACTTTTCCGAACAGGGCCAGGCCGGCAATAAAATCGAATCCCATCAATGCAAATCCGCTAATAATCAGCGACATCATAAATGCCACAATCTGATTGTCGGTGATGGACGAAATAAACAGTCCGATGGCCGCAAAAGCCGAAGCCAGAAACAATAATCCTATGTACGAGCCCCATAGCCCGCCCATGTCGAGGTTGCCTTTCGGGCTTCCAAGCAGGTAAACCGAAACTGCGTAAAACAGCGTTGGCAGCAAAGCAAGTACAACCAACGTTACCGAAGCAAAATATTTTGAAAAGATAATCTGGAAGTCGGTGAGTGGTTTGGTTAACAGCATTTCGATGGTACCGCTTCGCTTTTCGTCGGCGAAAGAGCGCATGGTGATGGCAGGTATTAAAAATAAAAACACTACCGGAGCCAGCGAAAACATATTTTCGAGGCTGGCATATCCAAAATCAATGATGTTGAATCCCATAGGGAATACCCACAGGAAAAGCCCGTTGATCAGCAAAAATACAATTACTGCTATGTAACCGATCAGGGAATTGAAAAAACTGAAAATTTCTTTTTTGTAGAGGGTGAACATATTCTTGCAGGGATATTCCGTTAACAGCCCGCTAAATTACTCAAATTTATGAAACAGTAAGGAGGGTAAGAATTATAAGAGGCTTTTGCAGATGTTAAAAAATGCTAATCAGGGAGGGGGGGGGAGAGTCTTTCTTCCTCAAACTATTTATTTGCAGATTGCGATTTTAATATTTGTTAAGTCCTTGGATATTAATAAAATTCGATGTTGTTTTATTTTACAGTATAACTCACACTGCGTCCGCTTCCCTGCTTTTCAATTAAACCTTTATTGTGCAGCTCCGACAAAATACGTTTTACAGTTGGTGAAGGAATCGCCAATTTTTCTGCAATTTCGCCTGACTGTATGTTCGGACGGTTATGAATAATCGTATAAATTAATTTTTCCTTGGGCGAAAGCTTAGTTTCAAAACCACTTTTAAGTAACTTCGTCATCAGTTGTTTTTGAATATTTGACAAGCAATTCAGGAAGAACAGCATCCATTGGGTTACATCTTCGTTGGGGCGCTGTGCCTGACAACTTCTGAGAACCTGATAATATTCGGCTTTCCGGTTTTCAATTTCATGTTCAAAACTTACGTATTGAATCCATTTATATCCGTTTTTTAGCAATAAAAGCGTTGAAATCAAGCGGCTTAACCTCCCGTTCCCATCCTGAAAGGGGTGAATGCTCAAAAAATCATAGACAAATGCTGCTACTTTTATTAAAGGGTGTACTTCAGTTTCAGAATTATACCAATTGAGCAGCTGTCTGATGGCTTCTTCAGTGGCAAATCCTGCTTCAGTGGTTAGAAAAATGATTTGTTTTGTTCCGTCAGGGAATGAAGCTTCAACCGCATTGCTATGTACCTTATAATTACCTTTATGCCATTCATCTTTGCTACTGTATTTCATCAAAATGTTGTGTAAGTTCTTGATGTGGTTTTCAGTAAGGTTGATGTTTTCGCAGGATTTCGAAATTAAATCCATCGTATCAAAATAACCGACTACTTCCTGTGAATCTCTGTCGGTTAGTTTTTTTATGTCAATTGTTTGAAGTAATACGTTAACCTCTTCATCGCTCATTTTGTTGCCTTCAATTCGGTTTGAAGCCCCAACGCTTCGAACAGTAGCAATACTTTTCAACTCTTTGAGGTTTTGCCCTTCTTTTCGTTCAATGGCTGTCCAATTCGCATCAAAACGGTCAATTTCACTTATTAGGTTGATCAGTTTCCAGTCAATACTCAGCTTAAAATTATAAACTCCGTTGCTCATGTTGATACGATTTTATACGCAAAGATACGATTACGATTTTAAATTGCAAAGACAAACTAATATGATTTGATACGTTTATATATGATTTTGAAACGAAAATGCAATGTATGCCAATTAAGAAGTTGACTTTTCACCATTTTGTCGCATATTCTAGCTGACTTTGTAATTGATCGGAGCGTTAGTTGTTTAATTATAATTTATTGAATGAATATTATTTGTTGGTTAGAGAAATGGAGGTAAAAATTACTATGGATAGATATTTATTACTTCAATGCTAAAATCCATGTTTAATGATTGAGTCTGTTTACAGGCAAAGCTACTCAATACTCAATCAGCACCACTTCATCAATTTTAAGGCCAAGCAAACTGGATGCATTTCCACGGTTGATGGCTATTTCTATATACCCTGTTGTACTGGCAATCACAGCAATTTCACCTTCGGGAACATCTCCGTAAGCCTTGCGCAATTGATTGATAAGGTGTCTCCGGCCTTTGATGTTGATTGAGAATTTTCTGGTTATTCCATTATCTTCCAGTTCGCTAAGCGAAATATTCAGAAATACATTGCCATAATTATCAATATAAATTACCCTGCCCGACAAAGAATTTCCTGATGCCTGCGCTTTCATGCTGATGAGTGCTTTGAGATCTGTGCGCAAGCTGCCAAGTTCTTCAATTGTGCTTCCTGAAGCCAGCATAACCGCAGCTTTTACAAATCTGTCGCGGGTAGAAAAGGTAAAGAATCCCGTTTCTTGCGGAATGTCCAACTCAACAATTTTTTCGGGATGTTTGTCGAACATCAACGTAAAGATACCGTTGTCGGTGCCGATAAAATAATGTCCATCGTACTCCAGGGCTATGTGTGGTGTTTGATCTGATTCTTCGGTGTTTATGCCCACAATGTGAATGGTTCCGGCTGGAAAAGAGGTGAAGGCATTCCGAAGAATAAATGATGCCTGTTTTACATTGTATGGCTGAATGATGTGCGAAATATCCACAATCCGGGCATCGGGTAATCGGCTCAGAATGGCACCTTTCACAACTCCGGCGTAATGATCGCGGAGGCCCCAGTCGGTAGTAAGTGTGATGATGGGTGTCATATTTCTGTTGAATTCCTTTTGTAATGATGGCTTTCAGCCCGGCATAATTGAAAATTCTCAATTTGCAAAATTACATTATCCCATTGGTTTCGCAATAAAGAATTTGATTTATGCGATTACAATATTTGAAACTCTTCTGATTCAATATTATGGCCGGTTTTGTCTGTAAATAAATTGCTTACATTCTTAATGCTATTCATATTTTTTCAGAGCTCTGGTTTAAACTTTCGCAGTTAAAAGAATTTTATAACTTTGAAAGAAAAAATGGTACATCACATAGTTTTATTCAGATGTGCAGAATCTGTTCAAAATGAGGAAACTGCAACTGTGATTGCTGAAGTTAAATATCAGCTGGAGTTGTTGCCGGCTCTCATTCCCGAAATATTGAAATTTGAAGTCAGGCCTTGTGTACCTTTCGACAGGCTCGCAGCTGATTTATTGCTGATTAGTGAATTTGCCGATGCAGAGGCTCTTCAGACTTACCAGCAACATCCTGCACATCAGGCATTTGTTGCATGGAATAGTGATAAGTGCCCGAAAATTTCAGCAGCTGATTATATTGCCTGAAACGTAGATCACATTCCGGACTTGAAAGTAAATCAATCAGACAACAATTTGTAACACAAATGAGAAAGCGATGCATATTAATTGTAGCTTTGCTTGAAAAATGGTATCTCTTGCCTGATGCTGAACGACATTTCTTGTCCAACTGACTTTCGCTCTCTTTGAACTACTGGAATTTTTAAAAAATATTGAATATGAAGAAGTTACATCTTGTTTTTGCACTGTTTGTCCTGCTTGCTGCATCTTGTAATATTGGCGGTGAAAACTACAGTCGTTATTACAGTTATGTAAATATTGATCAAACCATTGTGCCTGATTCTGCAAGGTTAGGCGATACCATTGATCTTTATTTCAGGGCAGGAGCGCCCAATGGTTGCTGGTCTGACCTGCAGATTTACCTTTATCCATACAACGATACAATTTTTGTGCTGGAAGCCATTGGCCTGTATGAGTCTTATGAAGGCATCTGTCCCGAGATTTATGTAACTTCCGATACCATTTTCAGGTTTGTTCCCGATACCGCCCGTGAATATATTTTTGCATCACAATCTGCTACTCTTAACACAAAGCTTGATACATTGCGTATTGTCAACCCCTGATCAACTTCATGGGTAAAACACATCTTATTTGATGTGATAAGTTGAAAAACAGACGATTGCTCTAATCTTAACAACAAAACATATGAAGAATTCTGCATTGCCTGTTCAACCCGCTGAGCGCCTCCTCTTGCTGGATGTACTGCGTGGGTTTGCTATTTTTGGTATTCTCATGGTAAACATGAAAATATTCAGCAATCCTATGACCATAATGATGCTGCCACTGCATGAGATTTCAGGTGGCGAATCGCTGATTCCTGATTATTTTGTCAGATTCTTTTTTGAAGGCAAATTCTATACCTTGTTTTCATTACTTTTTGGTTACGGTTTCTGGATCTTTATGAACAAGCAGGTTGAGTCCGGAAGTATTCTTCCGGTTTTCAAACGGAGGTTGCTTATCTTATTGCTAACAGGTGCTTTACACTTATCGCTGGTTTGGGCAGGAGATATTTTGTTTTTTTATGCTTTGCTGGGATTTCTGCTGATTCTTTTCAGAAAATCCTCAAACAGAAAAATTGCCATATGGGGAGTTATCATGGTTTTATTCCCAACTATCCTGATGCTTATTATGTGGGGTTTTATTGCCCTGGGGTCAATGGCTCCCGAAGGGAAAGCAGCCATAGATGCTTCGTTTCAGGAAAGTGCAGATACCATGCGGGCCCTGGTTGAAAATGCATATCAGGTCTACAGTACCGGTTCATATTCCGAAGTTACTTCAATACGTATAAAAGAATGGCTGACTCTTTTGCCGGGGATGTTCTTTTTTTATCCTTCGGTGCTGGGTATGTTTTTGTTTGGTACATGGGCAGCGCGCAAAGGTCTGGGTAAAGCAGATGCCGCTTCTTCCCGCTTCTTTAAAAAAGTATTGCCCTGGAGTCTGGTGCTGGGTATAGCAGGCGAAGGTTTATATACCTGGCTGTCGCAAAGCATAAATATGTCTGTGCCCACAGGTACTTCGTTGCTTGCCACCTTTAGCCATGCATTGGGAGCTCCGGCAATGACCTTGTTCTACGTTTCATCCATTGCACTGCTGCTCAACAAAGATATAATGCGTTCATTCTGGAATGCTTTGGTTCCTGTTGGACGCATGGCGCTGACCAATTATCTGATGCAGTCCATCATTTGTACCCTTATTTTCTATTCATACGGACTTGGATATTTTGGAAAGTTTACAACCCTGGATGGCATTATTCTGGTAGTTGTAATTTTTACAATACAAATATTTGCAAGTCGCCTATGGTTCAGGAAGTACAGTATTGGCCCGGCTGAATGGCTGTGGCGCAGTCTTACCTATATGAAAAAGCAGCAAATGGTGAAAAAGGGGTAGTCGGGTTATTTGATTCCTGATGACAATCGGTATTTAAGGAACTCCTGTGCTTTTTGCATCCGGAAAAAAATAAGGATTTGTTCAAGCCGGATTCCGGTTTCCGGTATGTCAAATCCTTTAATTTGTATTTTTGAACTCACACAACTATTCTTCTTATTAAGAACAATTTCATGAAATCCAGGATCTACTCTTCGCTTCCGGTGTTAATTCCGGTACTGATGTTAGCTGCTTTTGCTATAGTCTATATGGCAGGTAATTCGGTTCAAAATACTGAAAATGCAATGCTTAAACGCACGGGCCTTGAAAAAGAGCCTGGATATCTTCCGGGCGACTGGCTTTCCAGGCAACGGGCTTATCCATACGGACGGATCAAATCAGAGCATTTTCTTCAGGCTGTAAGGCAAGCAGCTGCTATGCATAATGCTTCGGATCGCAGTACGTTTAACTGGCAGCTGGCTGGGCCATTGAATATTGGCGGCAGAATTACTGATATCGAAATGCCTGCTGGTTCATCCTCAACTATATATCTCGGAGCTGCTTCAGGTGGAATTTTTAAAACAACCAACTCGGGCAGCAGCTGGACCAACATTTTTTCAACCGCCGCAACCATTTCTATCGGCGATCTTGCCATTGGCCACGATAATCCGCAGCTGATTTATGCAGGTACCGGCGAAGCAAATGCTTCTAGTCAGAGTTTCAGGGGAGATGGAATTTATAAATCAACCGATGGTGGCAATACCTGGGAACATTCAGGGCTTGATCAATCTGCTTATTTCGGAAGAGTCATCATTGACCATCAAAATGAGAACAGAGTATTTGCAGCCGTCTGTGGAAATCTTTTCTCTCCGGATGAACACAGAGGCATTTACCGAACCACAGACGGTGGCCTGAACTGGGAAAAAGTTTTATTTATCAGCGATTCCACTTCGGGTATTGATCTGGTGCAGCATCCCACAAACCCCGACATTCTTTATGCTGCCATGTGGGAAAGAATGCGCGGGCTGAATTACCGGAGATCTTTCGGGCAAACTTCAGGAATCTGGAAAACCACCGATGGAGGTGACACCTGGACAGAATTGCTTACCGGGCTTCCAAAGGGTGGTTATGTGGGCAGAATTGGGCTAACCATCTCGCCCTCCGATCCGAACAGGTTGTACGCCTTTTACGACAATCAGTCAGAAGTTGCAGTTTACCGCACAAACAACGGCGGCAACAACTGGTCAAGAACCAACGACAATGCCATTCAGGGGATGAATAGTACCTTTGGCTGGTATTTCGGACAGGTCAGGGTTCATCCTCAGTTCCCTGATATCATTTACCTGATGGGAGTTGATCTTTTCTACTCTTCTGATGGTGGAAATACATACTATCAGCTGGCCGGTTATTATAACAGCGATGAGATACATGTTGACCATCACGCCATGTATATTCATCCGCTTACCGGCCGTATCTATGAAGGAAACGACGGTGGTTTTTATTACAGCGACGATCTTGGTACCAGCTGGACATGGGTAAATAATATTCCTGTTACACAGTTCTACGACATTGAAATCGACTATCTTAACCCGCAAAGGTTGTATGGTGGTACACAGGACAATAACTCAATTAAGACTGCTACAGGAAATACAAATGACTGGTATCCAATACTTGGTGGTGACGG
The DNA here is from genome assembly GCA_024709105.1 of Lentimicrobium sp. Classification (GTDB taxonomy): domain Bacteria; phylum Bacteroidota; class Bacteroidia; order Bacteroidales; family Lentimicrobiaceae; genus Lentimicrobium. The sequence continues at coordinate 23,832 of JANJXJ010000225.1, forward strand.
GTTTTACTGTTTGGTTGATTACACCCGATCAAATGTTGTTTATGCTGAATATCAGTGGGGTAAATTACATAAGTCTACCAATTCTGGAAATTCAATGAATTATATTGCGGGTTATTGGGAAAACGACAGAGTAAACTGGTCGGCTCCGGTAATTATGCACCCAACCGAGCCCAATACCTTATATTTTGGAACTTACCGGGTTTGGAGAACTACCAACGGTGGCAATTCCTGGTCTGCTGTCAGTCAGGATCTTACCAATGGCGACGATGGCAGCTCGTATCATACTATTAGTACACTGGGCATCAGCAGTGTAGATCCGAATATTGTACTTGCAGGCACCGACGATGGCAGGGTGCACATCAGTGTAAACGGTGGTTCGTTGTGGACCGATATAAGTGCTGGCCTTCCCGATCGCTGGATTACACGCGTGGCAGCCGATCCTTTTGCAGCCAATACCATATATGTTACCTGCTCTGGTTTCAGATGGGATGAGCCGATCAGCCATGTTTACCGTTCAGAGGATCTTGGTCAGACATGGGAGCCTATTTCCTCAAATCTGCCTGAAATTCCGGTGAATGCATTTGTTGCCGATCCTACCCGGCAAGGAAGGTATTTTATTGGAACCGATGCAGGTGTGTTTATGACTTCCAATTATGGCGAAAGCTGGGAAAGTATGAATGGAGGCCTGGGCAATGTCCCGGTAACCAGCATGAAGATTCATGACCTTGAACAAATGCTGGTTATAGGTACCTATGGACTTTCTGCATACCGTTTCGATTTAAAAGACCTGAGTGTTGATGTTGCTGATAAGCCACTGACATCTAATGGGTTGAGTGTCGCAGGAGTTTATCCATCTCCATATAAGCCAGGAAGTTCGGGAAGTATGTGGGTGAGTGTTGGTGCTAACACTAAAACAAATGCAGTTATTTCACTCTTTGATATGCAGGGGCGACAGATAGGTAATTCAGCAGTTATTAATCTTACCTCTGGAATGAATTCATTGCAGGCAAACAATTTGTTTCCTCAATTAACTTCATTAAAGTCTGGTTATTATCTCATTTCTGTTGAATCGGCAGGTAAAAAAGCTGTGGAGAAGTTCCTGATTCTGTAAACAAATGTTTTCAGTAGAATTGTAACGCTTCTGCTGATCAGGCCGATGAATGAAAAACCTGGCAGGTACAATTTTTACTTGTCAGGTTTTTCGTTTTTTAACTCACATTGCCACTCCAGGAAAAATCTTATTACTCTGCAAGGAATGTCCTTCCTGCTGAAATAGAGCTGCCAGGAAGTTTGTTTCATTAATGTTGAACTTTAATATAGCAAAAGCCTGATAAGAACAGGCTTTCTTATCAGGCTTTGTTAAAACAAGCCTTTTTAGACGAAAAGATTAATCCTTTTTGATAGGAGGTTTAGCTGAAATTTCAAAGTCACGGCTCGATTTGAGCAGGTTCAGCATAAACAAAGTGAGATTTTTAACCTCGGCCAGTATATTCAGATACAAGATACTGTTTCTTGTTCCGGTTTCTGAGTTTTTGATACGTTTTACCTGCTTTTTTCTGGCTTCCTCAACAATACGATGAATATTCTGCTGCCTGGCAACAAGAAGGTCGAAATCTTCATAATTCTTTTTGGTGAGCATATGGGTTACCTCGCCGAACAGCAGGGAAACTTCACCGTTAAGTCTGGATAGTTCCTCAATCTGAACAGGAATAAGAGGTTTGTGGTTATTTTCAACGTGTTCGTAACTGGGAACGGTGATGTAGGAAATACAGTGATTGATTTCTCTCAGATAATCAATGGCCTGCACATAAAAGTGACCCGATTCGATTGAATCCTCTCGAAGGTGTGAAAGCGTTGATCCTACATGATTTTTGAGCCTTTTAGTAGAAACATTTAAATCATCGGAGCTTGACTTGGCATTTTTTAGCAGTCTTCTGTCTTCGTCCATCAGTCCCATCAGCGCATCTTTAAAAATGCTCAGGCTTTGTCCCAATACCTGCTGAATAGTCATTGAACACCTTTCGAGAATATTTTCAGTACTTAACTCATCTGGCATGGCATCGAGCAAAGCTTCTGCTTTTTTCTCGTTTGTTCTGCGCAAGTGGATTATGTGTGTTCTGTAAATCAGGAATCCCGCAATACCTAATAATACAAAAGTTGCCACAAGTCCTCCGTAGAAAAGAATAATTGCAGCAATAAGAGAAACGGTAAAAGCTGCCAGAGCGGTGAAAAACCATCCTCCGATAACCGATAAAACACCTGTTATCCGGTAAACTGCACTTTCGCGGCCCCAGGCTTTGTCGGTGAGCGAAGTACCCATGGCCACCATAAATGTTACATAAGTTGTTGAGAGAGGCAGTTTCAGCGAGGTTCCCAGCGCAATGAGCATACTGGCCACAACCAGGTTAACACTTGCCCTGATCATGTCAAAGGCGGCGCCTTCAGGCATTTCAGCAAGTGTGTCTTCGCTGGGTGGTGTGAATCTTTTTTCTAGCCAGTTGTTTACTCGATCAGGCAAAAACCTGCCGATAGTGTTCGACATATTAAGTGCACCCCGGACAATGTTTCTGGATAATATCGAGGAATTAAACCTTTCAGAGCCTTCTCCCTGCCTGCTGAGATCAACAGAAGTTTCAATTACTGAGCGGGCTTTTTTTGATGTCCACAAAGTGTAGGCCATAACTAAACCTGCCAACAGGAGCATCCAGGTCTCAGTTTTAACATCATCGGCCAGCCCGGTCATTAAAAAAGTTGTCGGATCAGCTCCTGGCGCTGCATTAAAGAGCTGAACTGCCTTAAGACCTGCCAGAGGTACACCGATAAAGTTTACCAGGTCATTTCCGGCAAATGCCATGGCAAGTGCAAATGTACCAGCCAGAACAATTACTTTCAAAACGCTTACTCTGAAAAGCATCATCAGCATCTGAAGAATAAATGTCCAGGCAGCAAAGCTTATCAGAAGAATAGTAAAAGTATTGGAATTGATAACTTCGAGTGTTTCTTTGGTGATAAATGAAGCGCCTTTAGCTCCTTTGATAAGCATAAAGTAGGTGATGCCCGTGATGGCGAGTCCGCCCCATATTGCTCCGTAATACCTTAGGTTGTATTTGAAGTTAAATGTAAAAATTAGCCTGGTGATATACTGAACAAGAGCCCCGAAGCTGAAAGCAACAGCTACCGAGACCAGAATACCCGTAATGATTGCCAGAGCTTTACCGGCATTGATGTATTGACCTAGATCCTGAATAGTTTGTTCAGATCCTGAAATCTTTATAACAGCAACAGCTACTGACGCACCAAGAAGTTCAAAAACTATAGAAACTGTGGTGGAAGTAGGCAGTCCGAAAGTGTTGAAAGTGTCCAGCAAAATGACATCGGTAATCATAACTGCCAGAAAAATAATCATAACCTCATTAAAACTGAATTGCCCCGGAAAAAAAAGGCCTTTTCGGGCAATTTCCATCAAACCGCTTGAAAAAGTGGCGCCAACCAGCACACCCAGACTGGCAACAATCATTACCGTTTTAAATGAAGCAGCTTTTGCGCCAACAGCTGAATTGAGGAAATTTACTGCATCGTTGGCTACACCAACCATAAGGTCGGAAATTGCAAGTATAAAAAGAACAACAACTAAAATCAAATAAACACTATCCATCCTTCAAAACAGTTAAAATGTCAGCAAAATTAGGCAGGCAAAGCCTATAAAACAGGGTTTCAATATTAATTTAATGTTAAATCCGCTCATCATTTGATGTTGCTGGCAATGGCCTGATTCACATTAATTACATGATCTGCAAGCTTTTCGCACTGATTGAGCAGTTCTGCATAAAAAGTTGCATTTTTATAGTTGTATTCGCCGGCCTCAAGACGCAGCCGGTTTAATTGAATGAGTTTATCGCGCAACTCATTTATTTTTAATTCATGCTCGGTTGCTTTGGCAAGAATACCAGGCCGGTATTCCCTTGAAAGATTCTCATTCATGTTTTCGAGAGTGGTCTTAACCAGATCAAAAAGTTCAAACAAATCGCTACGCATCTCCTGCGTAAACCATGCTTTTGCTTCGTTTTTGTTTCTGATAGTTCGTTCCATTTGCAGGCATTGATCGGCAATGCTCTCCAGGTCGTCGGTAATTTTAAGCATGGCCCGCACTTTTCTTGAATTAGCCTCAGATAAGTCATTTTCGGCAATTCTGGTAATGAAATCGGTGATTTCACGTTCCAGGTCGTCGGCCTGTTCCTCACTTTTTAGCAATCGCCGGTGGATTTTTTCAAACTTAGGCTCCCTCTTCTCTGTAAGATATTCAGGTATCAGACTGAACATGTAGGTTACATGTTTCCCAAACTGATAAATCTGTTCGTGAGCCTGCATAATATCTATCTCGTTTACCGATAAAAAGCGGGAGCGGAAATATTTGAGTTTGTAATTTTTCTTTTCGCTGGCACGTAAAACGATAATTTTTTCGAGCAATTTCCTGAACCAGGGGATAAACCAGGCCAGAATGAGTGTATTGATCAGGTTAAATCCTGTGTGAAATATTGAAAGGCCGAGGGGTATAATATTATCGGCCTTAAAATGGTTTCCTATTATGTCAGATGCAGCGTTGTAGCTTACAGAAACAAGCGTTCCAAAAAAGATGAATGCCCAGATAAGTCCAAAAAAGTTGAACAAGGTATGTCCGAGTGCAACCCTTTTAGCAGCTTTATTGGCCACAATGGCTGCAAGGTTGGCTGTGATGGTTGTACCGAGGTTTTCTCCCAATATCATTGCCGCAGCAGCCTCATAGGAAATGTATCCCTGATAACAGAGTACAAACGTCAGTGTAATCGAAGCACTTGAAGATTGTATTAGTATTGTAATTAAAAAACCTGCAAGTGCAAACAAAAGGTATTGCCTTATGCCGTCACCTGAAATAGATGAAATGGCTTCAACTATGGGTGAGTTTTCATTTACATCGGGCAATGAATTTTTCATAAACTGCAATCCCAGAAAAAGAATTGCAAACCCAAGCACAAACTCAGCATAGGAACGGTTTCGTGACCCGGGAATAAATAACAATGGTAACCCAAGCCCCAGCACAGGTAGTAAAATTGTTGTAAACTCAAATTTAAAACCAAAAAGTGTTACCAACCAGGCAGTTATGGTAGTGCCGATATTTGCTCCCATCATGATGCCTAAGCCCTGCGTAAGAGAAAAAATTCCGGCATTTACAAAACTCACCAGCATTACAGTTACTGCAGATGATGACTGAATAACTGACGTAATCAGAAATCCTGCAGTGATTGCTTTCAGTGGATTGGAGGCCAGGCTATGAAATAATGTCCTGAATCGCCTGCCAGCCAGCCGCTGCAATGCTTCGCTCATCAATTTCATGCCAAACAGAAACAGCATGAGCGAACCAAGGATCGTTAATATATTTACAAAGTTGGTGAAGCTGATCATTGCAGTAAGCGGGGAATGGTGAATAATTGAATGACCTGCAAAGATATAAACATTTTAGTCTTTACATATTGCCCGAAAGGTTTATTTTTCAGACATTTCAGCCTGATTTTAAGGCACGGAAATAATTGTTGTGTCTAAATCTGAAAAATGAGATTAACGCTTTGTTAATACTAACTTTGCAAAATGACAGAAACTTACATTGCCAATCTCGGAATCGAAAACCTGAACGACATGCAGCTTAAAACGCTGCAGGCAATTGTGCCGGGATGCTCCGTAACCCTTATTGCCCCAACCGGCTCAGGAAAGACACTTGCATTTTTGTTGCCGGCTTTCAAATTGCTAAGGAATAAGGCTGCAGGAGTTCAGATTCTTATCATTGTGCCTTCAAGAGAACTTGCAATTCAGGTGGGCGATGTGATCAAGGAAATGAAAACCGGTTTTAAAGTAAACATTTGTTATGGAGGACATGACTTCAAAACAGAAGTAAATAATTTCAGAGAACCGGCTTCTGTGATAATTGGCACACCTGGAAGGCTGGCCGATCACATCAGGCGAAAATCTTTTGACACAGCTTCGGTTCATACCCTGATTATTGATGAATTTGACAAATCACTCGAATTGGGTTTCAGCACAGAAATTAAACAGATTATAGATTCTCTTTCCGGACTTAAAACCAAAGTTCTCACTTCAGCAACTGATTCTGAGCAATTTGGAAGCTATTTTCCAGGTTCCAACTTTCTAAAGCTTTTATTTGAACCAGGTCTGATCAGTGAAGCGCTTAAGCTGAAGGCTGTAAGGGCTGCCGGAAATGACAAACTGGATTTGTTATTCAGGCTGCTTTGTTCATTTGCCGGCGAAACTGCATTGGTATTCTGCAACCACAGAGAAGCCGTTGAAAGGATAAGTAAATTATTGTCATACAATGGCTTGCCGCATGGAATTTATCATGGTGGCATGGAACAGTACAACCGTGAGTTATCGCTGATCAGGTTCAGAAACGGTTCTCATCAGATTTTACTAACTACCGATCTGGCTTCACGTGGGCTGGATATACCGGGAATTATGCATGTTGTTCATTATCAGCTACCGGCTGCAGAAGCATCATGGGTACACAGAAATGGGCGAACCGCCAGAATGTTTGCCGAAGGTACATCGTGGCTGGTACTGGCTGAAAATGAAAGTATTCCGTATTTTATCAAAACAATCCCTGAAACTGCTGAACTTACAGAGGAATCTTTTCTTCCGCCATTTCCCGAGTGGGAAACGATCTACATCAGTGCTGGCAAAAAACAAAAAATAAGCAGGGGTGATATTGCAGGTTTCTTGCTTAAGAATACTCATTTGCAAACCTCCGATATTGGCAAAATTGATATTACCGACCATGCTTCGTTTGTTGCAATTAAAAGAGCAGAATGTGTTTCAGTACTTAAAAAGATAAAAGGCCTCCCTTTAAAAAAGAAGGCCCTGCAGATAGAGTTGGCTTATCAGTTGTAAATCTGCTTAAGGCAATTTATAAACCAAAGCATTTACATGCATTCCTGCACCTACCGAAGCAAAAGCAAAGTATTCCCCTGAATTCAGATTGTAGTTTTCCAGCTTTCTGTGTGAGATAAGATCAAATAAAATGGGTAGTGTTGCCACGGAATTATTACCCAGCCACGAAATGGTCATAGGCATCGAAAACTCAGGCCTTTGCGCGTAACCATATAGCTCATACAAACGGGTAACAATGGCTTCGTCCATTTTTTCGTTGGCCTGATGAATTAGTATTCTCTCAATTTGCTGAATTGGAATTCCGCTTTTGTCAATTGCCATTTTTATAGCCGAAGGAACAGTTTTCAGTGCATATTCGTAAAGCTTGCGGCCGTTCATTTTCAGATAAAGATTTTCTTTATCCTCCGGATTAAACGATCTGTCCATTTTTAGCAGGTAAGCTTGCTCTATGGTATCGGTACGGGTGACATGAGCCAGAATACCAACCGGTGTTTCACTTTCAGTTGCTGAAAGAACTACAGCTCCAGCTCCATCGGAATAAATCATGCTGTCGCGGTCGTGAGGGTCGCTTACCCTTGAAAGGGTTTCGGATCCGATAACCAGTATTTTCTTTGCATCGCCTGATTTGATGTAATAATTAGCCTGAATAACAGCCTGCAACCATCCGGGGCAACCGAAAGGCAAATCATATGCTACGGTAAAAGGATTTTCAATGGCCAGTTTGTGTTTTACACGGCTTGCAAGCGCAGGAACAAGATCGGAATGAGTAGCGCCAGATTTTACATCACCAAAATTGTGAGCTACTATAATATAATCCAGAGTTTCTTTGTCAATTCCGGCATCAGCAATGGCTTTTTCTGCCGCAAAAAATGCGATATCGGAGCAAACATACTCATCTTCAACATAACGCCGCTCATCAATTCCGGTAATTTGCTGAAATTTTCTGATAATCTCTTCGTTGGGCCGGTTGATGGATGCTCCGTTTGATTCCAGAAATGTCCTTTCCAGAAAATTGCTGTTAGGAACATGTTTTGTAGGCAGATAACTTCCTGAACCTATGATTGTGGCATATATTTCGGGCTTCATTTTGGGGGCTTTGGTTAAAAAAAACGGTTCAACACAGCCTTCTGACTGCGCCAAACCATCGGTGATTTTTTTGGGTTTCAGCAACGTTGCGAATTGCATTTTGAGTGTGCAAAGATAATCAAAATTCTGCTTCCCGCAGGAATTTGTTTTGAATAATTCTAAATAATCAGGCATTTTTTACCAATTACAGCCCGCCAATAGCTATAAGGTCTTCAAAATTAATGATTTTAACTTTCAATGATTCATAAAATAATTTTTTCGCAAACTGTATTTGTCCATGGGTTTGAGCTAACCTGAGGAAGTCTGGGTTCAAGTCGTCCTCGCCCAATCTTATGCGGTCAAGCGCATCGGCATCTTTAAGGATCGCAATTGTAAAAAAGTCCTTGTCTTTAAGGTCAGCTTCGGTAGCTGTGGAATGCAAGGCTGTAGCTCTGCCGATGGTGAGCAGGTCTGACACTGTTGCTCCGTTATTCAGGAACTTCTCTTTATATAAAGGTAGTTTCAGATTGGCGGCCTCGGCTCCGTGAACTGTGCAGTAACCATCATGTTTTCGGGCCATATCATGAATATATGCCGCAAAAAACGCAAGCCTTGCAGCATTTTCCTGTCCTGTAATCAAACCAAGCCTGAGCACATGAAGCATTACACGGTAACTGTGCATATAGCCATGCAGAGAACTATCATTGTCGAACTGGCTTTGACTCAGGTTGAATTCATTAAGTCTTATTCCGAAAACCTCTTTCAAATTAAAGCACCTTTTGATGGTTTTACAATGTGATGACTGCAGTTTATGCAGGTGTAATTCCAAGTATGGATTGGATGATTGGCCTTAAACCAGCAAAAAAGAACTCCACTGCAATTACCATTACAATTAACCCCATAAGTTTCATCATAATTTTATTTCCGGTATCGCCAAGCAATCTGATGATTTTTCCTGCACCAAGCAATGTAATGTATGTGATAAGCAAGGTAGCAACAATTGCCAGAATAAGCACAATCTTTAGCTGAAATGAATGACTGTCTTCCATAAGTACAATGGAATTGGTTATTGCGCCCGGCCCTGCGATCATAGGGATTCCCAGCGGTGTTACCGAAATGTCGTCAACATATTTTTTAACCATATCATCATCCATTTTCAGCTTACTGATTCTGGCATGCAGCATGTCGAAACCCATGATAAAAAAGATGATTCCACCTACCACTCTGAAGCCGTTAACTGATATGCCAAAAAACTTGAATAGCAATTGCCCTCCGAATGCGAACAGCAGCAAAGTGATAAATGCTGTGAAAACTGCTTTTAATGCGGTTCGTTTTCTTTGCTTTTCAGAAATGTCGGCTGTCATCGTCATAAAAACCGGCATCACACCCAATGGGTTGATGATGGTAAAAAACGAAGTAAAAAACAGCAGTGCGGTAGTAAATAATTCGTGCGACATGGGTTAAGTAATAAAAGCCTGCCGGATGGTTGATCCGGCAGGCTATGAGAATTTATCCGTTAATTTTTGTGTCAACAATCTCAAGTATTTCTTTTTCAGATTCCTGAGCTTGTTTTTCAATAAGTGCACCTTCTGAGATTACCTTTTCAACAAAAGTTTTATCATTTAAACCAGATGCGTTTATGCGAACATTAAGGTATGCGCCCATAACAGCCGACCGTGCGGCAAGTGCGCCAACGCCGGCATCAGAAACTGAATTCGGGTTTCCTGTTTCAGCCATTGCTTTGAGAATTTCCATCGCTTCAAAAGATTTTTTCATCACTCTGAAAGGAATCTCTATGGCATATTTTGTTGCTTCCTGAATTGCAGCAGTGCGTGCAGCCTTCTCAGTATCAGTGGATTTTGGCAAGCCCAGCGCATCCATAATTTTATTAAAAGCGTTGGTGTCCTCATCAACCAGATGCAGTAATTCATCTTTGAGTGCCTGTCCTTTTTCAGCCCAGTCCGAGAATTCTTCCCATCTTTCGTCCCAGCCGGCTTTATGCGACGAAAGGTTGGCTACCATTGTGCCCAGTGAAACACCAAGTGCTCCCATATATGCCGAAATGGAGCCACCGCCGGGAGCAGGAGATTCTGAGGCAGTTTCATCTGCAAAACCGGTGCAAGTCATGTCAACCAGTTTTTTTGTACCCTTATCTCTCAATACATACTCAATAATTTTTTCTTCGGGATTAAAAGGCTTCAGATCGTCTAGACCAAGCGATTTCACAGCAATTTTAATCAGTTCAGCTTCAGATACACCCACCGAGCGGTTTTGTTTTTTCAGGAAATATTTTCCGGCATCGGTAAACACCTTGAGTGGTGCCAGTCCTACCAGCTCAGAACCGGTAACTCTCATGCCTCGCTCCTGCGCTTTTTTGCAGGATTCCTCGAACGCAACATGTACTGGAGTAATGCTGATGTTGGTCAGATTAATGCTTACCTGGGCAATTCCATATTCCTCAATAAACCAGCCAATAGCTTTGCAGGCCTTGAGTGAACCCGGGATATTTACCGGATTCCCTTTTTCATCTTTTACAATTTTTCCGGTTATGGGATTGCCTTCGCGCATTGGCCGCCCTTTTTCCCTGATGTCGAAAGCAACTGCATTTGCCCTGCGGGTGGAAGTGGTGTTGAGGTTAATATTATATGCCACCAGAAAATCCCTGGCTCCTACAGCAATGGCTCCGGTTTTCGGAAGGAATTCTGCCGGGCCGAAATCGGGTGCCCAATTGGCATCAGCAAGTTTTTTGGGCAGACCTTCATATTCGCCTGAGCGACAGTTGGCCAGATTGCGCCTTTCAGGTTTTTGGGCAGCATTTTCGTAGCAGTAAACCGGGATGCCGAGTTCTTTGCCAATTCTTTCGCCCAGTTTATGCGCGAATTTTACAGTTTCTTCCATGCTTATATTGGCAATAGGCACCAACGGACAAACATCGGTTGCGCCAAAACGCGGATGAGCGCCCGAGTGTTTGCTCATATCTATTACTTCCATGGCTTTTTTTACCGCCCTGAATGCAGCTTCTATCACCTGTTCAGGTTCGCCGGCTATGGTAACCACAGTTCGGTTGGTGGCGGCTCCGGGATCCACATCCAGAAGCATTACACCTTCAACAGTCTTAATCTGATCGGTAATCTGCTGTATTACAGCCATGTCGCGCCCTTCACTGAAATTCGGAACGCATTCAATAATTTGTTTCATTATTATTGGTTTAGTGGTTCTTCTTGTTTTACTCTATTAGCAAGCTTCAGGCATTATGCACTACTTCTCCGTTGAGTACTGCTGTTTCAACTTTGTTGCTGCCGTAAGCATAGGGCATAAACTCTACTGTTGAAATTGGTTTTGAGATAAAAAAGTTGGCTTTCTTGCCAACGGTTATGCTGCCGTACTGATCGCTGATTCCCATGGCATAGGCTCCGTTAAGAGTACAGGCGTTAAGCGATTCCTGAGGAGTCATTCTGAACATGATGCTTCCCATTGACAAAATAAGCTGCATATTTCCGGAAGGAGAGGATCCCGGATTAAAGTCACTTGCCAGCGCAATGGGCAATCCAGCCTCTATCATTTTTCTGGCAGGAGCATGCACCATATTCAGGAAAAAAGCAGCTCCGGGAAGCAGCACAGGCATGGTTTCAGAATCCAGTAAAGCGGCAATTTCCTCGTCTCCGGTAAATTCCAGATGATCAACTGATAAAGCATTGTATTTAACCCCAACCTGAATTCCGCCTGAATAATCAAGTTCATTGGCATGTATTTTGGGACGAAGGCCATACTTTATACCTGCCATCAGTATTCTTTCAGTATCATCGGGAGTAAAAAATCCTCTGTCGCAGAATACATCAATATAATCGGCCAGATTGGCTGCGGCAACCTGTGGTATCATTTCGTTGATAATCAGTTCAACATATTCGTCCTGTTTGCCTTTGTATTCAGCGGGAACCGCATGTGCTCCCAAAAAAGTTGACTTAATGGTGAGCGGACTCAGCATTTTGAGTCTGTGAATGACTCTGAGCATTTTTAGCTCATCTTCGGTATTCAGCCCATAACCGCTTTTAATTTCAACAGCTCCGGTACCGTAGGTTATTATTTCGTTAAGGCGCTGCAATGCCTGCTCAACCAATTCTTCCTCTGTGGCATCGTGCAGCCGTTTCGCTGAATTGAGAATCCCGCCTCCGCGTTTGGCAATTTCTTCGTAAGACAAGCCACGGATTTTGTCAACATATTCTATTTCACGACTGCCTGCATATACCAAATGAGTGTGCGAATCGCAGAAAGAAGGGAATACCATTCTACCGGTGGCATCAATAACTTTCAGCCCTTCAAGTTCGTATAATGATGGATCAAGTGACTCCATTTTGCCAAATGCAGAAATTGAACTGCCTTCAGTTAGCAGATATGCATTTTCCAGGGTTTCCCATTGCTCCATTCCTTTTCCTGATTTCAGGCGAACTTCAGCATCGCAGATACCGTTGAGTAATTTGATATTAACAATTAGTAATCTGTTGATATTGTTCATGTTCTGGCCTCCTTCTCTCTTTTACTGTGTTGATGCAAAGGTATTAATTTCGCAACAACCCAATAAAAATTTTGAGTATTGATAATTCATCAACCGGCAGTATAATTATGCTATTTTTTGTTAAAACATGGGTTATGGCATATGTTTTTTAGCTATTTTTGTAAACTGTTGATCATATGTGGTCAAATCGAATCAGCGATTGCTACTTTACGGGAACAATCTGCATAATTTCTGGTTAATAATAAGATGTCTGACTTTTAAGCCAGGCATTTGTTTAAGTTTAATAACCTTCAAACTCATGAAAACAAAACTACACTCAGAAACACTGACATTGAAAGGGCTACTGCTGATTGCCATTTTCGTGATTTCAGGTGCACTGAATCTGATGGGTCAAACCTTTGACAAAAACTATCAGGACGGGCGTTTGTACTTTAAATTTAAGGACAATGTAAATGTTGATATTGCTGTAAGAAGCGATAATTCAGTTGATTTTACCCAGATTCCTTTTGTTGCTGCCCTTCAGAACACATACAGGCTTAAAAGTATGGAGCGTCCTTTTGATTTGAATCAGGACAGCAAACTACTCAGAACCTTTATGCTCGAAATTGAGGATTTCGACAAGATTAATGAAGTCCTCTCTAAATTACAGCTTGAAAATGAACTGGAATATGTTGAAAAAGTGCCGATGGATTATATCCATTTTGTGCCCAACGACACATTGTATAATCTTTACACCGGACCCAACAACTGGAACTGGCATCTCGACCGTATTCAGGCAGAACAGGCCTGGGATGTGACCAAAGGCTCAGCTTCCATCAAAGTTGCTGTTGTTGACAATGCTGTATGGGTTAACCACCCTGACCTGGCTGATAAGATTGTTTTACAGCGCGACACCTATTACAATACCAACAACGCAAATCCACCGGCTCAGGGCGATCCTTTCGACTGGTCGCATGGAACCCATTGTGCCGGGCTGGTGGCTGCAAGTTCCGATAACAATATTGGAATTGCTTCAATTGGCTATGATGTGAGTATCATTGCCGTGAAAGCTGCCAATAATGCCAATGCAAATGGTATTTATGGTTATCCCGGTATTCAGTGGGCTGCAAACAATGGAGCCAATGTTATCAGTATGTCATGGGGTGGTCCCGGCTACTCTGCTACCAATCAGAACCTGATTAATACAATTTCCAACATGGGCATTGTGCTGCTGGCATCGGCTGGAAACGACAATGTATCAACTCCTCATTATCCATCAGGTTACAATAATGTAATTTCAATTGCTTCCACCAATTCCGATGATCAGAAAACCGATTTCTCGAACTATGGAACAGCTGTTGACCTTTGTGCTCCCGGAGGATATTCTTCACCTGGTCCCACAGGTCTGCTCAGTACTACCTATAGTCAGGGAACTTATGGTTACTATGATCTTATGTATGGTACATCCATGGCAACTCCGGTTGCAGCTGGCCTTGCAGGATTGATCAAATCTCTTAACCCTGCATTAAGCAACGCTCAGGTTGAGAATATTATGAAAACCACAGCTGATGATATTTCAGCTGTAAATCCTGATTATATTGGTCAGTTAGGTGCCGGACGCATCAACGCTTATCAGGCTGTGTTGAATACACCGTTTCAACCCACGGCTTCTTTCAGCACTCCTGTTACAACAATAATTCCCGGCGAAGGAATCAATTTTACAGACCATTCAGTGGGTGTTCCTTCAACATGGCAATGGACTTTCCAGGGTGGTACTCCTGCTACTTCAAATGTGCAGAATCCAACCAATGTAAAGTTCAACACACCAGGTGTTTATGATGTTACTCTTACAGTTACAAATTCATTCGGAAGTAATACTCTGGTTCTGGAAGACTATATCAATGCTACTAATACTCCAAGCCCTTATTTAGATTTTGGAGTTAGTAATGCCAGCCCTTGTATTCGGGAAACTGTTGCACTGTCAGATTCTTCACTTTATGGCCCAACAGGCTGGGAATGGGTAATTACTCCTGATAATTTTGAGTTTGTAAACGGAACGAGCGCTGCATCTCAGAATCCTGAAATTTCATTCCTTCTACCAGGTTTATACTCTGTTGCTTTTACAGCTTCCAATGCCAATGGCTCATCATCCATGACTGCTGAAAACCTTATCAATGTAGCTGGTGCATTACCTACTTATGAAGTAGATATGGAAGACGGAACTGCCGGCTATTTCATGGTTTGGGATACCATCAAATCACAATCGAAAATTGCCCCAAGAGCAGCCAATGCCAGCAATTTTGGTATTCATTTTCACGGCGACCCTGTACCCACCGGATGGTCGGGCAGCCCCACAAGCGGAACTGCAACACAGGCCTGGGAGTCAAATCTGGCTTTCCATGGCATGGCTCACATTTGTGGCGTGGATGGCTCAGGGATGGACAATATCGCCCTTTCACTTGATCTGAGACAAACATACTCCCTTGGCCCCCGCTTCAGTTGGTTCAGGGTGTTGGTTAACGGAGAGCAAGTAGCTGATGAAGACGGAAACACCGACTTTAATCCGGCAACTGCAGCCGCTGACCCATGGAAAAGGCTTACTTTTGACCTTTCAGCGTATGCAGGAACAATCTTCGACATTACCCTGCAATCGGCCACCCGCTTTGCTGATAAAAATCAGGGAGAAGGCGATAATGTATTCATTGATAACATCAGCATTACCAATACTACAAATAATAAGCCTTTACCAGCAGTATCCCAGGGTTTGAGGGTATATCCAAATCCTTCCGATGGGTTGTTTACCATTGCTTTGGATAAGGTAGAAGGTGCTTTTTCAGTTAAAGTTGTTTCGCTTCTGGGCAACACTGTTTATTCTTTTAACGGTGACTCAAATGGCCGTTTGCTTAAGTCAATGGACTTGAACAATCTGCCTTCGGGAGTTTATCTTCTGAATCTTACTACCGGCACAAAACAATTCAACCAAAGGATTGTAATCAGGTAAAATTTTAAAAATTATTTTTAAGTCCCTGCGTTTTGTAAATCGCAGGGGCTTTTTTTTTACTTTTGGCGCCATTCTATTCATTCCAAATTAATTCTGATGAAGTTAAAAGTACTTTTTGTTTTTGTTCTTGCCATAATGGGAGCTTACAGCGTTATGGCAGAAGTAGTTGACCGTGAAGAAGCTGCACGTGTTGCTCAAAACTTTTTTTATGAGCGTTTGGTTCAGGCAGGTGTAAATGCCGATATTGATGAAGTTGTACCCGCATGGGTAAAAACTGCCGGCAATGAATCAAACCCTTATTACCATGTCTTTAATTTTGCTTCAGGCGGTTACGTTGTAGTTTCTGCTGAAGATAATTTTGTTCCGGTAATTGGTTATTCCAAACAATCATTTTTTCCTGCAGGAACACTGGATAAGAATTTTGCTGGTTTTCTGAAGGAATACGAAGCACAGATTGACTTTGTAAGAGCCAATAATATTGAGGCAACCGCCGATGTAAAACAGGCCTGGGAAATGTATGAAGGTATGAGTTCATCGCGAATGCTTATTGACGGCGAACGCGATGTTCAGCCATTGCTTCCGGTTCTCTGGAATCAGGATTATCCTTACAACGCTTATTGCCCATTGGATGCTGCAGGTCCCGGCGGACACGTGTATGCTGGATGTGTTGCAACTGCCATGTCAATGATAATGAATTATTACCGCTATCCGGAACACGGAACAGGAAGTTACTCATATAACTATGGCTCTTATGGTAACATCAGCGCCAATTTTGGCCAGACTTACTATGACTGGGATGCAATGCTCAACTCTATCACCAGCGGAAGCGGCCAGGCTGTGAATGCTATTGCCGAGTTGCAGTATCAATGCGGGGTAAGTGTAAGAATGATGTATGGCCCTGATGGTTCAGGAGCTTACAGCGAGGATGTTCCCTACGCAATCCGTACTTATTTTGGATATTCATCAACTGCTCAGCACGTTAGACGTAGTAGTTATACTGCCAGTGCCTGGGAAAGTATGATTACCACCAGCCTTGATGAATCAAAACCACTTTATTATTCTGGTCAGAGCACAGATGGGGGACATGCTTTTGTGCTCGATGGTTACGAAGTAACCGGTACCGGAAAAATGTACCACTTCAATTTTGGATGGAGTGGAAGCGGCAATGGTTTTTATACCCTTACAGATGTAAATGGTTTCAGCAGCGGACAGGCAATGGTCAGGAATTTTATACCCAATCCGGCTAATTATCCCTACAATTGCGATAATCATGTAATTACTTCGCCCATGGGAATTTTTGAAGACCGCAGTGGCCCGCTTTCGGATTACCAGCCCAACAAATCATGCTCCTGGCTTATTGCACCCGAAGATTCTGTGACAACAATCTCTATTACCTTTACTTCATTTGAGATTGCAGCTGGTGATGCTGTTAATGTTTATGATGGCTCTGATGCTTCAGCTCCGCTATTGGCCAGTTATGTGCAGAATGCTGCAACAACTACGCTTACTTCAACAGGTAGTACTCTTTTTGTAGAATTCCTTACCGATGCAACTGATCAAAGCAATGGTTTCACAGCTGAGTTTAATTCAACCTATCCGGCGTATTGTGGTGGAACAATTACTTTAAATGATCCTGTTGGTACTATTACAGATGGAAGCGGGGATCATCGTTATAATCACAATTCGATGTGTAAATGGAAAATTGAACCCGGCCCTTACGCAGCCAATCTTACACTCGCGTTTAATAGTTTCGATCTTGAAACAGACAAAGATTACCTGAAAGTTTATGCATTGCCTACCAATCAGCTTATTGCAAACTATACAGGTTCTGACATTCCTGCGCCGCTTGTTTCACCAACAGGCCGCATGTTGCTGCTGTTTACATCCAATGGATTCAACAATGCCGGGGGCTTCGACGCAGAATATTATATCACCAATGTTAAGAACTCTGCCGAAGAATTTACTTCAAACCTTGCGATCTTCCCAAATCCTGCATCTTCTTATGTTGAGATTAAATTTAATGTTGAAGCAGCTGGAGAAGCCACATTTGGAATCTTTGACCTTACCGGCCGGATGGTTTATTCAGAACAAGCTGAACTTAACTCAGGTTTTAATTCCAGAACCCTGCTTGTCGGCAATTTGAAAGCCGGGGTTTATCAATTGAGAATCAGTAGTAAATCGGGAAATGTAACCCGCAAACTTGTAATTGAATAAGTGTAGTTTTTATCACTGCTTCTTCTTTAAAATTTTTAAAAATAGTCTGTCTCTGGCAGGCTATTTTTATTTTTCGGGCAAAATAATTACTACTTTTGGCGCAAATCTTTTTCCATGATAAGAAAAATTACACTTTTTATTTTTTCAATAACTTTCGTTTTGCAGGCATTTGCAGGCGGAGTAAAAGAAAATGTTGCTGTTAAAGTTGCTCAGGCATTTCTGCATAGTCGTTTGAAGCAGGCTCCTGCTTCACCACTTGAGTTGACCACTGCTTCTGTTAAACCTGTTGGCGAGATTAAAACACTCTTTTATGCAGTTGATTTTTCGAGAGGAGGGTATGTGCTGGTGTCGGCTACCGATGCTGCCATGCCTGTTTTGGGCTATTCCTTCGAAGGAGAATTCACTTTGAATGAACAATCTCCGTCATTTCTTGCATGGATGCAGGGATATCAGCTGCAGCTCAACGAAATTGTAGAAAATGAAATAGCTGCAACGCAAGAAATTACAACAGCATGGGATGAGCTGATTAACTATGTCCCATCAAAAAATACTTCAGGGAGCGGCCGTTCCATAGAGCCGCTTTTGCCCTGTACATGGAATCAGGGAGCTCTGTATAACGATTTGTGCCCCGAAGATGCCGGCGGCCCCGGCGGTCACGTTTATTCAGGCTGTGTCGCTACTGCGATGTCGCAGGTAATTTACTACTGGAGATATCCGCTTCAGGGTTCAGGTTCTCATGGTTATTATTCAGATTATGGCTATTTATTTGTTGACTTTTCTCAGGCTGATTACAATTACGAGGAAATGCGTAATTCCATCGGAAATGAAAATAACTATGAAATGGCTGAGATTCAGTATCACTGCGGGGTTGCGGTAGATATGATGTATTCCCCTTCAGGTTCAGGAGCCTACAGTGACGATGCAGACGCTGCCTGGAGAAACTATTTTGGTTATTCAGATGAACTGAACCTTGAGTACAAAGATGATTACAGCGAAAGTGACTGGGCTGCGCTGCTGATGCAGAATCTTGACAATGGCTGGCCAATGTATTATCATGGCTTTGGCTCAGGAGGTCATGCTTTTAATGTTGACGGATATCAGGGCACTGACTTTTTTCACTTCAACTGGGGCTGGGGAGGCTCTGCCAATGGGTATTTCTACCTGAATAACCTTAATCCAAACGGGAGCAATTTTACTTACGGACAAGGCGCTATTGTTAATTTTGTGCCCGGAGATAACTATCCATACTACTGCACCGGAACTAAGACACTCACACGTCATAACGGAACCATTGAAGATGGCTCCGGCCCGATTGCCAATTATACCTCAGGGTTATCATGCGGCTGGCTGATTGCCCCTGCCGATTCAGTTACCAATCTTACAGTAAACTTTGAAAAATTCGGATTGACTGCAGGTGTTGATGTTCTTAATGTTTATGATGGTGCTGATGCTTCCGCTCCCTTGCTGGGAACTTTTACCGGTAATTCACTGCCTCCTTCAGTAACTGCGTCGCGCGACAGACTTTTTATTGAGTTTCTTACCGATGGTGACGAAGGTAGCGGATTCAGATTGTCGTATAACAGTGAACTGGCAGTGTATTGCTCAGGACAAACCGTTCTTAATGAACCGGATGGTGTAATTGCTGATGGCAGCGGAACCCGGGATTACAACAACAACAGTGTGTGCAAATTCAGGGTTGAACCTGCTGATGCAGAATCTATTACCTTTACTTTTAATTACCTGAATACCGAGCCGGTGAATGACGCGGTTAAAATCTACAACCTTGCTACACAATCCATGATTGGCAATTTTTCCGGAACTGATAATCCAGGCTCAATTACAGTGCCCTCTGGCAAAGCCCTGATTTTATTTACCACCAACGGAGATGTAACAGGCGAGGGCTGGGAAGTTTCTTACACCAGCAGTACTACAGCTGTTGATAATTCCTATACAACCGAAGCCGGAGCACTGAATGTAAGCATACACCCAATGCCGGTGAAAGAATGGATGCGAATTGAAATGACTCAGGGAAACTCTTCAGCAGTAAAACTGGGGGTTTATGATCTTTCGGGAAGATTGATTCTTGAGCAGGAAGTTGCTCCGTTCAGTGGAAGCAAAACCGAAATAATACCTGCAGAAATGCTGGCCAATGGAATTTACTTTCTCAGATTTACTTCCGAAAATGGTTCCGGCAGTCAAAAGTTAGTTGTGAAAAACTAAGATTCAGAAATATCATTGTTATCAGCAGCAGGCGGGGCTTCAGGCTTCGCCTGTTTCGTTGCAGGCTTATTTTGATCGCCGTCATATGCTCTGATGATGCGGGTAACAAGTTTGTGTCGCACAACATCAGTATCGTCCAGAAATATAAAATCAATTCCGGGGATATTTTTTAGTATGATAGATGCCTGCATCAGCCCCGATTGCTGGTTGCGGGGCAGGTCAATCTGTGTGACGTCGCCGGTAATAAAAAACTTGGCAGACCGCCCCATGCGGGTGAGAAACATCTTGAGCTGACTGGAAGTTGCATTTTGTGCTTCATCCAGAATTGCAAAAACATTGTCGAGGGTTCGCCCGCGCATAAATGCCAGAGGCGCAATTTCTATAGTACCGTCCTCGAGATAGGTGAGGAGCTTCTGGGGGGGAAGCATATCGCGCAGGGCATCATACAAAGGTTGCATGTAAGGATCAAGTTTCTCTTTCATATCGCCGGGCAGAAATCCAAGATTCTCGCCTGCTTCCACAGCCGGTCGTGTGAGAATAATCCGCTTTACTTCTCTGTTTTTTAATGCTCTGACTGCCAGTGCAACAGCTGTATAGGTTTTGCCGGTTCCAGCCGGACCTATGGCAAACACCATATCGTTTTTACCAACGCTTTCAACAATTTTCAGCTGATTCGGAGTTCTGGCCTTAATTACCATACCGTTTCGGCCATGCAGCAATACATCAGGCGGACTATCCATTACCATGCCATTCCCATTTCCAGTATCTGCCAGTTGTTTGATGTCGTTCTCAGTTAATGATGCAAAGCGTTCAAAATGAAGCATCAGCAAATTGAAAAAGTCTTCAAATGCATTGATTTCATTGGGGTCGCCAATGGCCTTAAGAAATTCACCGCGGGCAATAATCTTTAATTTGGGATACAGCTCCCTGATCAGATTAAGGTTGCGGTCTCCAACGCCATAAAAATCAAGCGGACTGAAATGTTCAATACTGAAAACTTTTTCGCTCATAAGTTATTAATTGCATTTTTGTCCGGTTAAGAAACTATGTTCCGGATGCTTTGCGCAAAAGTAGCAGTTTTTCAGGTGTAAACGGGAAGGTTGGTGTTTCTTTTTGATTTGTTTAAGCGATTTCAGCAATTCAGATGCGTGCAGGCTGAGGGATTTATGGTGCTGAGGATTGTAAAAAGCTCAATTAATTTTCTTTCTTTTAGCTCAGCAGCCTGCCCGGTACATCACAAAAAAACCTACCTTTGAAACATGAAACTTCGCACTGAATCTGATTTTCTTGGTAGCAAGGACATACCTGCCGATGCCCTGTATGGCATTCATGCGCTGCGGGCGAAAGAAAATTTTCCCGATCACACTCCCTTTCATGCAGAGTGGTACATGGCTATGGGATTGGTGAAGCAGGCCTGCTACCTTACTGCTATTGATTTTGCGAATGAACTCGAAAAAAAGTTTGGAGATGAGGAATTTCCGGTACGAATGCCCGATAAAGCCTTATTGTTTGCTTTGAGCCAGGCTGCTGCCGAAGTTTCTGAAGGCCTGCATACGGATAGTTTTATTGTTCCGGCTGTAAGCGGTGGCGCCGGCACAAGCATAAACATGAATGTTAACGAAATTATCGCCAATGTAGCTTTGCTCAAAATCGGCCTGGTACCCGGGGATTATGATGTAATTGATCCTACCGAGGATGCCAATATTTTCCAGAGTACCAACGATGTGGTTCCTACTGCACTTAAAGTTGCACTGATGCTTTTGCTGGAGAATCTGGAAACAGCCATCAATGATCTCAGGGCGGGTTTTGAGAAGCTGGAGGGCCTGCACCGCAACGATCTAAGAGTTGCATATACTCAAATGCAGGAAGCGGTTCCTTCTACTTTTGGTAAACTTTTTTCAAACTACAGCGATGCATTGTCGCGTGATTGGTGGCGGATTTCCAAGTGTTTTGAACGGATTAAGGTAGTAAATCTCGGTGGTAGTGCAATTGGAACTTCAGTAGCGGTTCCCCGCTTTTTTGTGATGGAGGTTGTACAGAAACTTCAGCAGCTTACCCGGTTGCCGGTTACCCGTGGCGAAAACCTTTCTGATACCACAAGCAATCTGGATGCCCTGGTCGAAGTTCATGGCATTCTGAAAGCCCATGCCGTTAACCTGGAGAAGATTGCATCCGACCTGAGGTTGCTGGCTTCGGATGTGGCCGGTAATACCATACATCTGCCTGCTAAACAGGTAGGTAGCTCAATAATGCCGGGAAAGGTAAATCCGGTAATCCCCGAATTTGTGATCAGTTCGGCGCATCAGGTGTATGCAAACGACGGACTTATCGCCACCTTAAGCGCTCAGGGATGCCTCGATCTGAATGCATATCTTCCCCTGATCGGACACTCCCTGATAGGAAGTATCAAATTGCTGATTGCCTCATGCAAAACCATGCTCGAAAATATGGTTTCAGGACTGAAGGTAGATGCTGCTTCCGGATATAGCCGCTTGCTCTGCAGTCCGGCCATCACCACAGCCCTTAGCCCTTACATTGGCTATCACAGAGCAGCAGAATTGGCAAAACTGATGAAGCAACAGAGAAAAAATATCCTGCAATTGAATGAAACCCTGCATTTTTTACCGGATGAAAAACTGCAGGAACTGCTCAAGCCGGCTAACCTGCTGAAATCGGGTTTTTCGGTGAATGAATTGTGATGATGAAGCGGAAAACAGATTATCTGGATTTTGCTTCAGCTTAAATGATTGATTTAAAAGAGAATATTGACTAATTGCATGTCGAAAGGAAAAGACACCAAACCACACATTGGCATTTTTGGCCGCAGAAACAACGGCAAAAGTTCGCTGATCAATGCCCTCGCCGGACAAGAGTTGTCTATTGTTTCTGATGTAGCCGGAACCACAACCGATCCGGTGAAAAAATCAATGGAAATTGATGGAATAGGGCCGGTTATCCTCATTGATACTGCAGGTATTGACGATACAGGAGATCTGGGCAAAATGCGGGTTCAGCGAAGCAGGGAAATTCTTAAAATTATTGATCTTGCAATTCTGGTGATAACTTCGGGAGAATTTGGGCCAACTGAAGAAGAACTGATAACCGAGTTTTCTGAACAGGGAGTTCCATATTTTATTGTCCATAACAAAAGTGATCTTATTCCTCTGCCTGAGGAGCTTAAAACTTTGCTTAAGGAAAAATATCCGGTGCCTGTATTAAACTTCAGCACCAAAGTAAACCCTGATATATCCGGGATTAT
Organism: Lentimicrobium sp.; assembly: GCA_024709105.1. Classification (GTDB taxonomy): domain Bacteria; phylum Bacteroidota; class Bacteroidia; order Bacteroidales; family Lentimicrobiaceae; genus Lentimicrobium. The sequence goes on from JANJXJ010000225.1 coordinate 47,016, forward strand.
AGCCGTTTTGCGCCGGTTGATTCCCGAAACGGCCTATACTGCTCCTTCGTTGCTGGGCGATCTGATTTCATATGGCGATGTGGTTTTGCTTATTACTCCGATTGATATTGAAGCCCCCGAAGGCAGAATGATACTTCCTCAGGTGCAGGCTATCCGCGATGTGCTCGATCATGATGGAATTGCTGTTGTTTGCAAGGAACGCGAAGTAGATGCCTTTATCAGGCGAATGAACCCTAAACCTGCATTGGTTATTACTGACAGTCAGGTGTTTCTGAAAGCCGATGCTTCGGTACCTGCCGGGATTCCACTCACCAGCTTCAGCATTCTGCTTGCCCGGCAAAGGGGTGACTTCCAGAATTATCTGAAAGGAACTCCGCATATTTCAAAACTTAAAGATGGCGACAGGATATTAATTTTGGAGTCTTGCACGCATCATGTATCCTGCGATGACATCGGCAGAGTGAAAATTCCCAGATGGTTAGGCAACTTTACCGGTAAAAATCTTGAATACGAGGTGGTTGCCGGCTTAAATAAGCTCCCGCGCGACATACATGATTACGCAATGGTAATACAATGCGGTGGATGCGTTATCACCCGCAAACAAATCATCAATCGCCTGAAACCTGCTGTGGATGCCGGAATTCCTGTGACCAACTATGGCATGGCCATTGCCTGGGTGCATGGTATTTATCAGCGTGCAGTGGCTCCTTTTACCGGTCAGGACAGCGGGAAGCCGGATTATTTGTAATTTTACTTTTTCAGACCCAAACTTTTTATCATGAATATTGTAATTACCGGGGCATCATCAGGTGTAGGCCGCGAAACGGCTTCAATACTGGCTTCAGTTCCCGGAAATCATTTGATTGTAATCGCCCGCAATGGAATGAAGATTCAGTCTCTTTCGGGTGAGTGTAACTTAAAAAGGCAGGAAACTGTAATGCAACCCATACCTTTTGACCTGGCAAACGGCGATGTGAATGTGCTGGCTCAGCAAATCAACCGCCAAATGGGGAAAATAGATGTGCTCATCAACAATGCCGGATCATTGCTCAATAAACCTTTTGGTGCGGTTACATCCCGGGAAATAGACGAAGTCTTTCAGGTGAATTTTAAAGCACCTTATTTGCTGATTCAGGCCTTGCTTCCATTGATGAATACCGGTTCGCATATCGTAAATATCGGGAGCATGGGTGGAGTACAGGGAAGTGTTAAGTTCCCTGGACTTTCGGTATACAGTGCAAGCAAAGGCGCATTATCGGTTCTTACCGAGTGTCTGGCTCTTGAGTTGGCCGACCAGAAAATTTCGGTCAACTGCCTCGCCTTTGGAGCTGTGCAAACCGAAATGTTATCAAAGGCTTTTCCGGGGTATGAAGCCCCGCTTTCGGCTGCTGAAATGGGCAAATTTGTTGCCGATTTTGCAACGGCAGGACATAAGTTTTTTAACGGGAAGATTTTACCGGTATCTTTGTCAACTCCCTGAAAAGAATTTAATTAATGTTGAAATGTCTGAAACAACCGAATGTGTAGCCAAGGGCGGTGTTGTTGACCGTATTGAAAATCAGAAGGTTTACGTAAAAATTGTAAGCCAGAGTGCTTGTGCATCATGCCATGCAAACGGAGCTTGTTCTGCCTCCGATATCAGCGAAAAAATGATAGAAGTTGATCTGGCCGATGCAGGAGATGTTAAACCCGGTGAATTTGTTACAGTTAAAGTGCAATCTTCAGCCGGAAACCTGGCTTTGTTTTATGGGTATGTGTTTCCGTTTTTACTGGTACTTATTTCATTGATTGTAGCTGTAAATTTTACTTCAGAGGGATATGCAGGCCTTATTTCCCTGGCTGCGTTGCTGCCTTACTACCTGGGGCTTTATTTACTGAGAGGGAAAATAGCACGCAGATTCAGGTTTACAATTGCTAATTGAAGAATTATTGCCTGATTGTGATGACAGGCTGGCAATGGCTGCCGGCAGAAGGTGTTTTATTTTCCAAAGGATCATTACCTGAAGTGATTTCTCCGGAATAAATTTTCGTGCCTTAGGAAAGTGCAGGATTTTACTATAAATATTCATTGGGAGACCATAACATTTGACAGGCACAAACCTGTCTAATGAATAGGAGAACCTGACTATTGGTATGTACTTTCTGAGTTAATTTTCCCGTCATTCTGTTTTAAAATTAACTGACCAACCTATTGGTAGTTTAGGAACTAAAACCCAATTCATACTTATTCCTTCTTTCTTGCAAATTCCCTTATCAAAAACATAAACAGTGAAAAGATACTGCATATTGGATTCATCTTTAATTACTTGAGGCTTAAAGGTAACCCTACACTTTCCACTGGCAAATTTGCCCAAAAGAGTATATTGTGAAAAATCAATTGTTGGCAATGTGTAATTTGAGCAAACAGAATTGTTCAAAATTAATTGATATACACTATCTGAGGTAATAATGTATTCCTGTTCTGGCAAGTCAGCCGGAATGCAGGTGCCAAAATCAATATTTTGAACAATTATACCAGGTTCAATTTTTTCTTTTTCACAACTGAAAAAGGAAAATGATAAAATCAAGACTATAAAGAGCTTTTTCAACACATTTAAATGGTTTTTCAAGTATACAATGATTGGGTTATTATTCATTTTTAGTTTGTTGTTGAGGAAAATTTAATTGAAAGACACCAATAAATATTAAGTATGTTTTTACTAAAACACATAAACAGATGAAAGGTTACAACACATTCTTATCGATTCTGAATCGACCTTTGCAACTTAAACACATATTGTCAATGCCGGTGGTAAGGTACAAATACTTTCTATTGAGTAGATCAGAAGAATAATAGGGATTATCATTGCCTGAATATTCTGCAAATCTTATATCAACAGCCCTGTTTTTTGTACCTTCAAAACTGCTGTTAATGTTATGATACTTTCTTTTATAATATTTCATATTAAAAGGGCCCTGAAAATTACTAAGCCCGGTTGAATCAGCAACACCCGTGCTGTCAGTTACAATCCTGTTATAATAGGTTACAAATTTGTCGTCAAGCTGTATAAGATATTGTAAGGAGGATGGATTGGGGATTACTCTATTACTAGTGATAATTGATAGATTTTTTAAATCTTTCAAAATCTCCACTTTATAATTGATTCTGCACGATTCTTTCATTTCAATTTGGTATGGAGAGCCCTCGTACTTTAAAAAAAATGGGGTTATTTTAATTTGGTCAGGCGTAATGTCCTCACCATTATAATTTGTTCGCTGTAAAAGGATGTATTGTAAATATATAAAAGTCTTAATTGCAGCTACATCTGAAAAATGAAACACACTATCCTTTTCTAAGCCAAGTTTAAATTGTAGATTACTATAGTCTAAGTAATTTGTATCGTTTTCATAAACAAACATGAACGTTGTATGATTTGATGTGGTATAACCCCTGTGTATGATTCTTACTCCGGGTAGTATTGAATCAATTATCTGTTTCATTTCATTACTGGGTTTCACTTCATAATGGTAATCGGGTGGGTTACCAAATTTTCGCAGATCAATTACCTTTATTTCCTGACCGGTGGCTTGAAATAATCCCAAAATGATAAGTGGTAACAAAAACAAAATTTTGAAGTATTTCATAATAATCCTCTCTTTGTGTGTTTTAAAAATAAATTTTGTACTTCATTCAAAAAAAAATGAATAAACCTGACTGCAGCATATTTTAAAACAGATGTACATGATTTTCAAGCTGATTCAAAGCTGTTTCATTGGGTAGTGTACATCAGCATTTTGCAAGAGTGCAGGCTTTAAGAATTATTTTTCTTCCAACACCTTAATTCTTTTTTCCTGTTCAAGAATATAAAGCGTAAGTTCTTCAATTTTACGCAGCAGCAATGCATTCATTTCGCCAAGTTCAATGCCATTTTCTTCAAGTCTGGATAAACCTTTACAACTAAAATATTGCATTGCATATAACAGTGGTTGCTTTAGTTTAAGCCAGAGTAACCAACAGTTTATGCTTATTCATAAATCTATGCTTAAGCAAAACAAAGATACATAAGGTTCTGGTACTTTATGAAACTGCAAAAGCAAATTTTGCATCAGGAGAATTAGAAACAACAAAAAATAAAGATCATATGCTTTAGCATGGTGGCTTGTAAAATGGCACCTTTAATTTTCAGGGACTTGTTTATTGCTTTTTACCTGCGGATACTATTGTATTAACACAATTGGAATCAAAGTATAAAATTCGACTTCATATGTATGCTTATTTGAATGCTGGTTGTTGGCGTACCACTTTTTATATTTTACAGGTTGTGTGGGCAGATTAAAATTATTCTCAGGAGCTAAATAAAATATAAAATTGCTGTATTTTAGCAATGCTGTGTGTGGAGACAAACTCTTTCAGGGTACTTTTGTCCCGGAATCCTCCTCTTTTAAACCACAGGCTGGTGAAAAAAAATTTTTTGTTAATCCTTAACGTTTAAATCAATTATCAACCAATGAATCCCTGGCTTAATATACCATTTTCTGACTACGATAACCACATGAATCAAGTGGGACAATCTGCCTTGCTGAGCGAAATATTTAGCCATTATTTGCACAAGTTCAAGCCTGTGTATGTGGCACTCCCCGGTTGTGCAACAGGTAATGGCCTTGATCGTGTTGATACATCAGTTACCAAAAGGATTCTGGCTATGGATATTAATCCTGATTATCTGCAGAAGCTCAGGGATACTTACCTGAATTCAATTCCGGGACTTGAAACTTATTGTATTGATTTTGATAGCGATAAGCTACCTGAGGCTGCTGTTGATTTTGTTTTTGCCGCATTGATACTTGAATACGTTAATCCTGCGATTTTTATACCTAAAATTGCAGATCTGCTCAATTCAAAAGGAAAACTTGTAATAATAATTCAGAAAAGCCAGCCTGGAGCTTTTGTGTCACCTACAAGTTATAAGTCTCTTAATGCTTTGTCGGGAATTGCCGCCGAAGTTGATGAAAACAACCTGTATTCCATCTGCAGCCCGGGCCTGTTAAAGGTTAATAGAAACGAATATATGCTGAACGAGAGTAAGTCATTTATAATCATTGAGTTTGAGAAGGTATGATTTACCTGAAACAGAAAAACATTAATTCAGCAGTTCGCTTTTAATAGAACAACATGCTGATGATGAAAATTTTGATGCATATGTTATTTAGACAAAGTATAATGTTCAATCCGGGATGTAATTTATAGTATTTCTAAATTGCGTTATAAGATGTTGGATATCAGAACTATGTAAGCGATAAAAAGAATATATACATATCTATAAACACATATGTAATTAATAATCAGCAATATAGGTTCGTCTTTCATTTTGCTATGTATTGCACGAATTTTTTCAATTGTTGCTACATTTGTCGCGGGCTGGGAGTTAATCAGCCATTAATTAATTTGCACCTAAAAGGAACTAACAGTGAACGAAACCATTCTTTTTGCTGTAATTTCACTGAGTGCTATAGGAGTCATCTCAGCAGTGATTCTCTATTTTGTAGCACAGAAGTTTAAAGTAATCGAAGATCCCCGTATTGACATTGTAAATGAAAAGCTTCCCGGAGCTAATTGCGGGGGATGCGGACTGGCTGGTTGCCGGGCCTTTGCCGAAGAATTGGTAAAGACTGGTGATTTAAGCAAACTGAACTGCCCAGTGGGAGGTAGCGATACCATGAAGGAGATTGCAGCAGTGCTGGGCCTGGTAGCCGAAGAAAAGGATCCAATGATTGCCGTGGTAAGATGTAACGGCAGCAGGGCCAATGCTCCTCAAAAGGTATCTTATGAAGGGGCCTCTTCCTGTGCTTTTGCCCATTACCTTTCGGCAGGCGAAAGTGGTTGCCCCAACGGATGCCTCGGGCTGGGCGATTGTGTGGTTTCATGCAAGTTCGATGCAATTTATATAAGCGAAGAAACCGGATTGCCGGTAGTGAGCGACGAAAAATGTGTGGCATGCGGTGCCTGTGTTACTGCCTGCCCCCGGAGCATTATCGAACTCAGGAAGAAAGGCAAAAAAGACCGCCGGATTTTTGTTTCGTGCGTGAATACAGAAAAAGGCGGCCCTGCTAAAAAGAATTGCAGTGTAGCATGTATTGGCTGCGGCAAGTGTGTAAAGGAATGCCCTTACGAAGCCATAACTCTGGTTAATAACCTGGCATACATTGATTACGACAAATGCCGCTTGTGCAGGAAGTGTGAGCCGGTTTGCCCTACAGGTGCCATTCTGGAACTGAATTTCCCACCCCGAAAAGAGAAAGCCGGAGATGCAGAAAAAACTCCGGAACCTGTGGTAGCGGGTTGAAAATATTGAAAAAGAGAAAGTTAATATTCAAACTAATTAGCGGAGGTCTGTAATTTGAAAACTTTTGCACTTGGTGGCGTCCATCCGGAAGAAAATAAACTTTCTGCCGACAAAGCCATTGAAACTCTCCCATTGCCCGGCAAAGTTTATGTACCGGTATCGCAAAGCCTTGGCGCTCCATCCAAAGTAGTTGTTGAGAAAGGAGCCATCGTTAAAACCGGGCAACTTATAGCCAAAGGTGAATCGTTTATTTCGGCCAATGTACATTCTCCGGTTTCGGGGAAGGTTGCTAAAATTGACGAAGTGATTGATGCTTCCGGCTATAAGCGACAGGCTGTTTTTATTGATGTTGAAGGTGATGAATGGGACGAAAGCATTGACCGCAGCCCTGAAATCATCAGAGAAATTTCTGCCGGCCGGGATACCATTGTCCGGAAAATCAACGAAATGGGAGTTGTCGGACTGGGTGGTGCAACATTTCCTTCGCATGTAAAGCTCATGGTTCCCGATGGTAAGAAGGCCGAGTATTTGTTAATCAATGGAGTTGAGTGCGAACCTTACCTCACTTCCGACCACCGCCTGATGCTTGAAAGAGGCGAAGAAATGCTGATTGGCATTCAGATACTTAAAAAAGCACTCGGGGTTAACAAAGCCTTTATCGGAATTGAGAACAACAAACCCGATGCAATTTCACACCTGAAAACACTTTGTATAAAGTTTGAAGGTATTGAGGTGGTTCCTTTAAAGGTTAAATATCCTCAGGGAGGTGAAAAACAACTTATTAAGGCTGTAGTTAACCGGGAAGTGCCATCAGGCAAACTGCCCATAGAAGTAGGTTGTGTTGTCAATAATGTAGGAACGGCCTTTGCTGTTTACGAGGCCATTCAGAAAAATAAGCCTCTCATCGAACGTGTGGTAACTGTTACGGGAAAATCGGTATCAAAACCAGCCAATTTTATGGTACGTATCGGTACCCCGGTTTCTGCTCTCATTGATCAGGCTGGTGGTTTACCCGATGATACCGGTAAAGTTATCAGTGGTGGCCCTATGATGGGCAAAGCATTAACATCACTTGATGCTCCTGTGGTTAAAGGAACTTCAGGTATTTTAATCATGCCTGAAAACGAAAGCCGCAGGGCACCTCAGGTAAATTGTATCCGCTGCGGGCGCTGCATCACCGTTTGCCCTATGGGTCTGGAACCAGTTCTGCTCGCTCAGCTCAGTGAAAACCAGTTGTTTGAAAGGACAGAAAAAGAGAGGATCATGGACTGCATTGAATGTGGTTCATGTCACTATACTTGTCCTGCAGGCAGGCCATTGCTCGATTACCTGCGATTGGGCAAAAATAAAACCGGAATACTAATCAGAAATAGGGGGAAGAAATAATATGAATCTGCTAACTGTTTCGGGGTCACCCCATGTTCATGCTCACCAGAATGTAAAATCAATCATGTATGGTGTGGTCATTGCCATGATTCCTGCCATATTTGTATCGGTTTACTTCTTTGGCATTGATGCTGCCCGGGTACTTTTAATTTCAGTACTCGCCTGTTTGTTTTTTGAATGGGTTATTCAGAAATATCTGATCAAAGGCCCGGTTACTATAAATGATGGAAGTGCTTTGGTTACCGGAGTGCTGCTGGCCTTTAATGTTCCTTCGAATTTGCCTGCATGGATTTTAATTGTTGGTGCATTGGTTTCGATAGGAATTGGAAAAATGTCGTTCGGAGGATTAGGAAAAAATCCATTTAATCCGGCTTTGGTTGGCCGCGTCTTTTTGCTGATTTCATTTCCTGTGCAAATGACTTCGTGGCCTGTGCCAAAAGCTTTGTTTGCTGAAGGAGTTACTGATGCAATTACAGGCCCTACCACTTTAGGCGTGCTTAAAGAAGGGCTGGATGCAGGAAAAAGTGTTCAGGAAATTATGGCTTCACCCAATTTTCCGGGATATGTCAATGATTTAATGGGTGCACAGGGTGGTTCGTTGGGCGAAATCTCGGCTCTGGCTCTGCTGCTGGGTGCCATTTATATGTTTTCAAGGCGAATCATAACCTGGCATATTCCCACTGCATACATAGGTTCTGCTGTTGTGTTTTCGGGAATTCTTTGGCTGATTGACCCAACTCACTACATTGATCCGCTAATGCATCTGCTTGCCGGAGGTATGATTCTGGGAGTTTTCTACATGGCCACCGACATGGTTTCCTCACCAATGACTCCCCGTGGGCAGATTGTCTTTGGGGTAGGAGCGGGCTTGCTTACCATCCTCATCAGGGTTTGGGGGGCGTATCCCGAAGGTGTTTCATTCGCCATTCTTATCATGAATGCATTCACTCCTTTAATTAACAACGCCTTTAAACCAAAAAGATTCGGGGAGGTAGTAAAAAATGGCTAAGACAGAATCATCATTCAAAAATATGGTGTTGGTGCTGCTGGGCATCACACTTATAGCTAGTTTCTCATTGGGAGCTGTTTATAACCTCACCAAGGAACCTATTGCAAAAGCTCAGCAAGCAAAGAAAGAAGCTGCTATAAAACAGGTAGTTCCCGATTTTGAGCAACTTGAGGCGGTTTCAGTTGTCCCAGATGGCGGTGGTGATCCTTTAGTAATCAACAAAGCCCTTAAAGGTGGCGAAGTGGTTGGTTATGCTGTGGAAACATATACTGATAAAGGTTTTTCAGGCCGCATACAACTTATGGTTGGATTTGCTCCTGATGGAACCATCTTTAATACAGCTGTGCTGAAACATGCTGAGACCCCGGGCCTGGGAGATAAGATGGACGCTGCTAAATCTGCTTTTCCCGAGCAGTTTAAAAATCAGAATCCTGAGTCCTTTGTCCTGAAAGTGAAAAAAGACGGAGGGAATGTGGATGCTATTACTGCTGCCACCATCAGTTCACGGGCTTTTTGCGATGGAGTGCAACGCGCTTATGATGTTGTTAAAAAAGAAGGAGGTTCAAAATGAACCAGATGGAAAACTTTACCAAAGGATTTATAAAAAATAATCCTGTGTTTGCCCTTTTGCTGGGTATGTGTCCTACTTTGGGCGTAACTACCTCAGCGATAAATGGTTTGGGAATGGGGCTTGCAACAACTTTTGTGCTGGTTGCTGCCAATGTAGTTATTTCACTTATCAAAAATATTATTCCTGATAAAGTGCGCATCCCGGCTTTTATTGTTGTGATAGCCTCTTTTGTTACCATTGTTGACCTGGTGATGGCTGGTTTTGCTCCTGCACTTCACGAACAGCTTGGTTTGTTTATTCCGCTTATTGTTGTAAACTGTATTGTTCTTGGACGAGCAGAGGCGTTTGCTTCAAAAAACGGGGTTTTCTCATCATTGATTGATGGCCTGGGAATGGGATTTGGATTTGCTTTTGCGCTCACTTTGCTGGGCGGGATACGAGAAATACTCGGAAGTGGTGCATTCTTCGGTTTTAAATTTATTCCGGGTGATGGCATTCTGGTATTTGTACTTGCTCCGGGAGCATTTATTGCTCTGGGTTATCTCATAGCTCTGATCAACCGGCTTCGCAAAGCTTAAACGTTTGTATTACCCAAAAACGAACTGAACATGGAATACATCATAATCATCATTTCAGCAATCTTTGTCAACAACATTGTTTTTGCTCAATTCCTTGGAATCTGCCCTTTTCTGGGGGTTTC
>JANJXJ010000002.1 GCA_024709105.1 Lentimicrobium sp.
AAAGAAATAAAAAAAGATGCTATTGTTAAGGAGAACAGGCGCATAAGCAGGGGATTGGTTGTTTTACAATTGAGAAAAAAGGGAACTGAAAATAAATAGAAAAGAAACTTTCATGCAAAAATAATGGCTTTTACAATTCAGCTGAGATTTAAGAAAAATAAAATAGTGCCGGAAATCAGGCGCTTTCATTCCATGTCAAGCATCCAGGGTTTTCTTTTGGTTTTTCTGGTCAATTGTTGAAAAATAAAAAATCAGGCATCCGGGCAGGGCTTGTTTCTATTTACTATTTTTGAAGTATGGAAGATAATGGCAAAACCACCACCGTAACCCGAAATAAAAAGGTATCTAAACCTCAGGCGCTGAGTGATATATTTGAACATGGCAAGGTCCCGCCTCAGGCCACCGACCTTGAAGAAGCCGTACTTGGCGCCATCATGCTCGAGAAAGATGCACTTGCATCAATTATTGATTTAATAAGGCCGGATGCCTTTTACAAGGATGCGCACCAGAAGATATTTCAGGCAATTTCGCGATTGTTTACCAAAAGTGAGCCCGTTGATATTCTTACAGTTACCAATGAACTAAGATTTACCGGAGAGCTTGAACTTGCCGGAGGGCCGTTTTACATCGCCCAGCTTACCAACCGGGTAGCATCTGCAGCAAATACCGAATTTCATGCTCGCATCATACTTCAAAAGTTTATTCAGCGGGAGTTGATCAGAATTTCGTCAGAGATTATCAAAGATGCTTACGAAGATACTACCGATGTATTTCAATTGCTCGATAAGGCCGAAAATCAGCTTTTCAGCGTTGGAGAGAACAACATGAGGCGCAATTACCTCGACATGCAATCTCTTGTCCGTGATGCCGTTAAGCAGATTGAAGCAGCCAAAACCAAGCCCGGCCAGTTCAGTGGAGTTCCCTCAGGATTTACAGAGCTCGACCGGGTTACTGCCGGATGGCAACCCTCCGACCTCATTATTATGGCAGCCCGTCCGGGTATGGGTAAAACCGCTTTTGTGCTTACCATTGCCAGAAATGTTGCGGTTGATTTTAAAAAAGCAGTGGCTGTATTCTCGCTCGAAATGTCATCGGTTCAGTTGGTTACCAGGCTCATATCTGCCGAAGCCCAGCTACCCGGCGACAAACTGCGTAAAGGAAACCTCGAAAATTACGAATGGGAGCAGCTCAATGCAAAAATCAACACCCTGATTGATGCACCACTCTATATTGACGACACCCCTTCCCTCTCAGTTTTTGAGCTCCGGGCTAAATGCCGCAGGCTCAAAGCCCAGCACGATATACAATTGGTAATCATTGACTACATTCAGCTGATGTCAGCCGGGCTTGACCGCAACAGCGGAAACAGAGAGCAGGAAATAAGCACCATTTCGCGTTCGCTGAAGAGTCTTGCCAAGGAGCTCAATATACCTGTAATTGCGCTTTCTCAGCTGAACAGGTCGGTGGAACAGAGGCCAAACAAAAAGCCACTGCTTTCTGACCTCAGGGAATCCGGAGCCATTGAGCAGGATGCCGATATGGTAATATTTATTTATCGTCCAGAATACTACAATCAAAATACCGATGAAGGTGGAGCCAGCCTTATCGGACATGCTGAAATAAGTATAGCCAAACACCGAAACGGAGCCCTTAAGGATGTACCACTCAGATTTATAAGCAAATACGCCAAATTTACCGACCCTGAACCCGGCGATTTCGACCTTTCGGGAGGCATTGCACCGAGTGCTCAGTTCGACAACGGAGGCGGAACCATTACTGTTCAGTCAAAAATGAACAGCATGGACGAAGACCATGAGCCTCCATTCTGAAAGAATGTTGCAGAAGATTATAAATCAACTGCATAACAAAAACACCCTTTCCGGCGTTCATATTATCATCAACAACCTTATTACAGGATGAAAAAGCTTTATTTTCTTGCCATTTTATTTTTCTGCATTAATGTTTCGGGCTTCAGTTCCTATATTTTGATTCCTATGGACAAAACCCAGAAGAATCACCTCAAAGCTTACGGAATTGCTTACTGGACACTAACTCAGGACGTTGAAGTAAGCTGGTTGCTGAATTACCGGGGAGGTAGCTTTATGTTCAGACATCATCCACTGCTCGAAGGCGAATGTGTTGTGAGAGGAGTTTCGTACCAGGTAATTGCTGATGTGCAGGCCGATGCCATTTTGATGGAAATTGCCGATCCGGCTGCCAATATGGATGAGATGAAGCTATCCAAAGCGCCCCGCATTGCTGTGTACACACCTAAAAGCAAACTACCCTGGGATGATGCAGTTACCCTTGCACTCACCTATGCAGAGATTCCTTATGATGTAGTGTATGATGAAGAAGTTATTGGCGGTGCGTTACCATTGTACGACTGGTTGCATCTTCATCACGAAGATTTTACAGGACAATACGGAAAGTTCTGGGCGGCATACAGGAATGCGCCCTGGTATATTGAAGATGTGAATAAAACCGAGGCTACTGCAGCAAGTCTGGGTTTCTCTAAAGTGTCGCATCTTAAAAGAGCGGTTTCGCATAAAATCAGGGACTTTACAGCCGGTGGTGGATATTTGTTTGCCATGTGCTCTGCTCCCGACAGTTACGATATTGCACTTGCAGCTGAGAATATTGATATTTGTGATGTAATGTTTGACGGGGATCCCGCAGACCCTCACGCCAATGATCATCTGGAATATCACAACTGCTTTGCTTTCACCGATTTTTCGCTGGTGATGAATCCTTACGAATATGAGGTTTCGAATATTGATGTTACCACCACCCGAAAAGTAACCATGGCCAACGATTTCTTCACACTTTTTGACTTTTCGGCCAAATGGGATCCGGTGCCCAGCATGCTTACCCAGAATCACGAACGGGTTATCAAAGGATTTATGGGGCAAACTACAGCCTTTAACAAGAATTTCGTAAAATCAAATGTTATACTCATGGGCGAAAACAAGGCTGCAAACGAAGCCAGGTACATTCATGGTATTTTCGGCAAAGGCACATGGACCTTTTATGGCGGCCATGACCCTGAAGACTATCAGCATCTGGTTGGCGATCCGCCCACCGATCTGAATATGTACCCCAATTCGCCGGGTTATCGTTTGATTTTGAACAATGTACTTTTTCCAGCTGCCAAAAAGAAAAAACAAAAAACCTGATTTGTTTTTTTTGGCCTGATCATTGCTGATTCCTCCAATCAAATAACCCACTTTTATGCAAAAACTGCTTACGCTTGCATTGCTGCTGCTAATGATGCAGAGCAATTCTGTTTATGCCCAGCAAAAATCAGTAATCAGTGGCTATGTGCGCGAAACAGGAAGCCGGGAGCTATTGCCGGGAGTAAACATTTATGTACCTGAGCTTAAAACCGGAACTGTTACGAACAATTATGGCTTTTATTCACTTTCCCTGCCTTCAGGAACCTATCGTATAACCTATTCCTTTGTAGGGTATCAGCCTGTGGTTAAGGATATTATCGTAAATAAAAACCTGAATATTGATATTGATCTTACTTCCAGTATTTTGCTTGAAGATATTGTCATCAGTGCCGAAAAAGCCGAAAGGGTAAGCGAAAGCAACAGAATGAGTACCATATCCATGCCCGTTAGCCAGATTCGATATGTGCCGGCTTTGCTGGGCGAAAAAGATGTTTTTAAGGTATTGCAGCTGATGCCCGGAGTTCAGAAAGGCTCTGAAGGCAGCAGCGGGCTGTATGTGCGCGGGGGTGGACCCGATCAGAATTTGATTATCCTTGACGATGCCCCGGTTTACAATGCCTTTCACCTGTTTGGTTTCTTCTCCATCTTCAATGGCGATGCACTTAAAAGCGTGGAACTCACCAAAGGCGGATTTCCGGCGCGTTACGGCGGCAGATTGTCCTCGGTAGTGGAAATGACCATGAAAGACGGCAACAAGCAAAAATTTGCCGGCGAAGCCGGTATCGGCTTGATTTCTTCACGTTTGCTGATAGAAGGCCCGATAAAAAAGGACACTTCCTCCTTTATTGTCTCAGCCCGAAGGACTTACATTGATATACTTACCCGGCCCTTTATGCCTGAAGATGCAAATGGCGGATATTATTTCTACGACCTGAATGCCAAAATCAATTATGACCTCAACCGCAGGCACAAACTTTATCTCTCGGGCTATTTTGGAAGAGATAAATTTCAGTTTATAGACCGGTACAGCTATGATAACAACTATTACAAAAATAAAGGCGGACTTTTCTGGCAAAATGCAACCGGAACCTTACGGTGGAACCATCAGGTCAGCAATAAAATCTTCACCAATACTTCACTGATTTACAGTAGTTACGATTTAAGAATCTTCAACGAAGAAAAAGACAAATACGGAACTTACTCGCTGAAGTACAACTCCGGAATCAGAGATATTGCGCTGAAATACGACCTGGAATATCATGTTTCAGGCAAGTATTTATTCAGAGCCGGTATGTCAACCACCAACCATTTGTTTACGCCAACGGCCGTAGTAGAAAAGGACAGTCAAACACTGTATGATTTTAAGAACAAGATCACCTATAACTCTCAGGAGTCAGGCTTATACGCTGAAAATCATATAAATATAAACAATAAATTTCAGGCTAATGCGGGGCTCAGGTTTGTTCATTTTATAGCGAACGAAAAAAGTTATTACTTCCTTGAACCTAGATTATCAATGAATTACCTGATAAAAGAGGGTCTTTCGGCAAAAGCGGCATTTGCTACCATGAATCAATCCATTCATTTGCTGAGCAATACAGGAATCGGTCTGCCTACCGACCTGTGGGTTCCTTCCACCGACCGCATCAGGCCACAGAATTCAAAACAGATTTCTGCAGGGCTTGCGCAAGATCTTCCCGAAAAAAATCTTATCATCACACTTGAAGGATATTATAAGTGGTCAAAAAATAATCTGGGTTACAAACCCGGTGCCAGCTTCCTGCTGCTCGACGACCCAACCGATGCGCAGAGTTTTACCTGGCAGGACAATGTTACTGCCGGAGAAGGCAAATCCTATGGAGTTGAATTGCTTGTACAGAAGAAAACCGGTAAACTCTCAGGCTGGATTGGATACACGCTTTCGTGGACCAAACTCAGATTTGATGAGATTAACTTTGGAGAGTACTTCTGGGCGCGATACGACCGCAGGCACGATATTTCGGTTGTAGCCATCTACAAACTCAGAGAAAATATTACCCTTTCGGGAACCTGGGTATATGGAACCGGCAGCGCAATTACCCTGCCTTTGGGCGAATTTCCTGCAACCAACTGGTCTCCCTTAACACAATATATTCCGAATAATCAGTATTACTATGAATACTACAATATGGTAACCGATTATGGCGAAGTTAATTCATTCAGAATGAAAGCATACCATCGCATGGATCTTGCTGTGCAGTTTCATAAACAAATGAAACGCCACAAACGAACCTGGGAAATCGGATTCTATAATGCCTACAGCAGAAAAAATCCTTTCTTTTATTTTATTGAGAATGAATATGATGGCCAGAGCAGCATCAGCAAGCTGAAACAAGTTTCAATTTTCCCAATTGTTCCTTCCATTACTTACAATATTGTTTTTTAAACGCCAGCAAATGAAAACATATAAAGCCCTGTTATTTGCACTGTTGATCTCCCTGATGTTTACGGGCTGCGAAAACATGATCAGCGAGGTTGACGCTCCTGCTACCGAACCAAAACTTGTGGTGTATTCGGTTTTATCGCCACAATCTGATGTGATTAAAGTGCGGCTGAATAAAAGCCGGCCGCTCTACACCCGGTGGAATTACGAAAATAACAATGGTTATTTAACTGTAAACAATGCCACGGTTAAAATCTCAGACGGAGTAACAGCAAAGACCCTGTTATTGGATTCTGTAGATGATCATTACAAGATTGACTCGTCCGAATTTCGGATAATACCCGGAAACAGGTACTTCCTGGAAATAACAACACCCGAAGGAGACAAAGCCACCGCCGAATGTACGATTCCTTCAGGGACTCACCCGGCCATAGAACTCATCAGCATTGACACCCAGACAGAATACGGGGAAACCGTTTATATGGTTAATTTCAGATTCCGCGATACACCTGGCTCAAATCAGAATTATTATGTTGCTCCTGCATATATCTTTTCTGAAGAAATAAGCGGAACTGAGTATATTTATGAAATAGGGCTCAGCAAAGGTGATGCCTTTTTCACAGATAAAAACAAAGATGGAGAATACTTTATTTTCAGGTCTTCAGGCATTCACTCCTCTGTTATTGGCAGCAACTTTGAGTTTATGGTCTTTCTTTCCATAACCGGTGATGAACTATACCACTATCAGAAATCTGTCACCGGATTTCAGGGAGACAACCCTTTTCAGGAGCCAGTGCCCATTTATTCAAATATAAAAGGAGGCTTGGGTGTTTTCAGCGGTGAAAACACGGTTTACACAACAATCCCTTTTGCGATAAGGTAATTGGCTCCGGACTTACTTCCTGCGCTCGCAGGTAAAGTAGGAATAATCAAATCCCAGGTTTCCGTCATCGCTGATGTCTTCACGCTGTATTTCTGTCCATTCCTTAAAGTCAATGGCAGGATAAAAAGTATCGGCATCAAAGTCCTTGTGCACGAAGGTAAGGTACAGTTTATCAGCCAGAGGCATAAACTGCCTGTAAACCATTCCGCCGCCGATGATAAAATTTTCCTTATCATCATCCATCAGAGCAACGGCCTCTTCAATAGAATATGCCATATCGCAGCCGGGTATCTGCTCTCCGGGTACATCGGTAATTACAATGCTTCTTCGGTTGGGCAGCGGACGCAGAGGCAAGGAATAAAATGTACGTTTTCCCATCACAATGGTATGTCCTGTGGTCAGTGCTTTAAACCTTTTCAGGTCTGCAGGTATATGCCACAACAACTGATTATCTTTTCCGATGGCAAGATTATCGGCAATGGCAACTATAATGGAAATGGGTTTCATTCTGTTCAGAAATTTAGTTGAAGTTAAACGGCTACCTGTGCTTTGATGTGCGGATGTGGATCGTACCCTTCGAGCCTGAAATCATCAAAGGTAAAAGCAAAAATATCATTGATTTCAGGGTTGATGACCATGGAGGGCAGTGGCCTGAAATCGCGGCTAAGCTGCAGATTGACCTGTTCCATATGGTTGAGATAAATGTGTGCATCGCCAAACGTATGCACAAATTCTCCGGGTTTAAGTCCGGTAACCTGAGCCATCATCATGGTGAGCAGGGCGTAAGAAGCAATGTTGAAGGGAACTCCCAGAAAAATATCAGCGCTCCGCTGATAAAGCTGACACGACAATTTACCTTCGGCCACATAAAACTGAAACAGCACATGGCAGGGAGGCAAAGCCATTTTGTCCACATCTCCGGGATTCCAGGCCGACACCATCATTCTGCGGGAGTCGGGTTTATTTTTTATCATTTCCACAACCTGCGAAATCTGATCAATGGTTCTGCCGTCGGCAGTGCTCCACGATCTCCACTGATGACCATAAACCGGACCCAGGTCGCCGTTTTCGTCGGCCCATTCATCCCAGATACTTACTTTGTTGTCATGCAGATATTTGATGTTTGTATCCCCTTTCAGGAACCAAAGCAACTCGTGTATGATAGACCTTAAATGCAACTTTTTGGTGGTGAGCGCCGGAAAGCCTTCGCTCAGGTCAAACCGCATCTGATAACCGAACACACTCTGAGTGCCGGTGCCGGTACGGTCACTTTTGATAACTCCGTGTTGCAGAACATGGCGCAACAGGTCGTGGTATTGCTTCATTTACTTTTCGAATTTCTGCAAATTTAGCGTTTTACAAGTTTAATAGCCCTGCTTATGCCTGCAAAATCAGATTTAAGTATGTAGATACCTGGTTTCAGATTACTAATCAATGAATTAGCTTCTGAAAGATTTAATACGTTAATACCTTGTTTCAGATTTTGATCTGAGAAACGAATCAGCTCGCGACCGGTTTCATCATAAAGCCTTAATGTTGCCATTGAAGCCTTGTTGGCTTGAATCTGCAACATTACCGCACCCTGAAATGGATTCGGGTATGCACTTATATTGTTTACGGGCATCTCAGCATTTTCAGCTGAAGTACTGAGCGGATTCCTTAAAATGGTAAGGCCTGCGGTTCCTGAAGCCACATATATGTATTCTCCGTAAACTGCTATATTGTGGGCAGTGCCGGATATCTCAAAGTTGTAAGACTCAGTAATGGCGGCAGGATTGGAAATATTGAAAATACGCAGACCATGGTTCCAGTCGGCCACAAATGCATAACTACCTGCCACGATAACCTGTCTGGCATCCCCCGGAATGGTAGATTGTCCCAATGCCTGAGGTATGGCCGGGTTTGAGATGTCAATAATGATGAGTCCACCCTGACTATCAGCCACATAAGCTTTGTTATCCGAAACAAAAACATCGTAGGCAGAACCAGGAGTATTGTATGTTGAAACCAGAGCCGGTTGTGCCGGCAGGGTTACATCAACCAGATGCAGACCTGCTCCACCCGAAGCGAGCAAGGCATAGTTTTCGTGCAGGGCAACGCCGTATGATGTTCCGGTGAGATCAAACGCACTTCCGGCGGCAGAAGGCAGGCCCGGAATGGACAGGTTAAGCAACTGAAGTCCAAGAACATCCACCGCAACATAACCAATGTTATTTCTGATTACTATGTCCTGCGCCCAGTTATCGGTAACCACTGAACCGGTGAGTAGCGGATTTGCTGCATTGGAAACGTTGTATTCCGAAACTCCTGCTTCGCCATCGGCCAGATAGGCAAAGTTTCCGTTCAGCGCAATTCCGAGGCCGTTTCCTGAGTTGGCTTTTTGTCCGGCAACAAAGGGCAGTACCGGATTGGAAACATCGGCGACCACCAGCCCGTTGCGGCCATCGGCGATATAGGTATAGTTTCCCGATATTTGTATGTCGCGGGCATCATACAAGGTTCTGTAAGCAGAAAGCAGGGAAAGTTCGGCAGGAGCAATCAACTGATGCAGCTGAAGACCCATTTTTTCGCCGCCGGTAAACAAACGATCATTCCAGACTTCGGCAAAACGCACGGGAGCAGAGAATCCGCCAGCATTTCCAATGTAACTAACCAGTCCGAGCGCATCCACACTCATTACGGCAACCCCAGCAGTGCCGTTGCCGAGATAGCACAGGTTTCCCGAAATACTCAGCTTGTAGGAATACACATCAGTATCGTATTGCCCTACCTGCGTTATAGCAGCAGGATTGGATTTATCAAGCACAACAAGTCCGTAAAAGCTGCTGCTGAAATCGTTGAAATTGGAAACACAAATCAAATGGTTCTGCCTGATTTCCATATCACTGATTTCGCCGATGATGGTCTTTGTTCCCAAAAGTACCGGCGTTTGCGGATTTTCTACATTCAGCGCATAGATGATGTTCCCGACATTGGTAAAAGCTACATTTCCGTCAACTGCCACCCGGCTGAAAATATCTGCTTCGGGCAAAAAAAACGCACCGGTTTCAACGGGAGAAGCGGGGTTTGAAATATCAACAATTCTGAAACCTTCCATTCCATAGGCCAGATAAGCATAATTACCCTGAACTGCGAGTCCCCAGCCCTGCGATGAAGGCCCGGCCTGATAACTGCCGGTTTCAAAAGGATGCAGCGGATCTTCGACATTAATAATTCTTAAACCGGCAGTACGAGCCATTACATAAGCATAGCTACCCTGCACAGCAATACTGCCGGCTGCATCGGGAAGAGGCAGGTATGATTTGAATTGCGGTGACTGGGGATTGGTATAATCAAGAATCAGCAGGCCGTTGTTTGCGGCACAATAAGCCAGGTTTCCGCTGACTTTTACATCGTTCACCGTACCGGGGATACCTGAAACATATTCCAGATTGCCCCCATGAACAGCATGATTAAAAACAAGTATAAGAACAGTTAAAAGAACAGTAAAAAGGTTACGCATAGAACAAAAGAATTGAAGTGAGTGAAGGGTCAAAAATAGAAAACTAAAATAAGTGTGCCAAAAAACATTTAAAGCTTTCTGCACAATAAAGCCTGATTTATGACCAAAACCAGAAGGTGTTGGAAATTAAGCAGGGTCTGCTGAAAAACACCGGGGAAACCCACTCCGGGGTTCTGCTTTCAGGTCGTATTGCACAAGGGGCTGTGTCAAAAGGGTAAAATTGGAGCGGAATTACAAATTCCGCTCATCATAAGTGAAGGGTCAAAAATAGAAAACTAAAATAAGTGTGCCAAAAAAGATTTAAAGCTTTCTGCACAAAAAAGCCTGATTTATGAACAGAACCAGAAGATATTAGAAATTAAGTATTAAGAAGTTTACTTCTTTTCATTAAAATGAAGAGAGTCGCCCCACTCGTTGTAGCCAATTTTATTTCCCGACATATGAATACGTGCTTCCAGACAGTTTTTGCAGTCGGCGGCTTCCTCATCGGTACATGGCTTGTTTTCATAGAGTTTGTAGTCGTCGCGGTACATGCCCGGGGTAATGTTGGGCATAATTATGTTTGCCCCGATTTTCAATGCTTTTTCGCGCCCGATGGGATCAATGGCCTGCAGTGCGGTAGCTGAGGCAATGTTGATGTTTTTCATCATCAGCCTGAGTACTGCAATCATTTTCAGTGCCAGGTCGAAGCGATCCTCCAGCGGAATAAGCATTCCTCTGTTTTCCCAGAGCGGGGTGTCGGTGTGTTCGATGTAAGGGCCCATTCCGCACATATCAATGTCAAACTCCTTCATAAACAGCAGGTCGGCGGCCAGATGTTCCAGGGTTTGAAAAGGCAGTCCGATCATAACACCCGTACCCACCTGATAACCTGCAGATTTGAGGTCGTAAAGAGCCTGCAACCGCCTCTCGAAACGGTGCATATCATCCAAGGGGTGAATTTTATAATACAATTCCTTGTCGGATGATTCTATTCTGAGCAAATACCGGTGGGCTCCCGCATCAAACCAGCGTTTGTAAACATCATAGGATTGTTCGCCCACCGACAGGGTAATGCCAAGTTCGCCATTTGATATTTCCTTGATCCGGCGAAGCAGATTTTCGATGCGAACGGTAAAAGACTCACTCTCTAATTCGCCGCCCTGCAAAACCACCGATCCGTAATTGCTTTCCCACGCAAAACGAGCTGCTTCAATAATCTCATCGTCACTCAGATTGTAGCGTTTCACATTTTTATTGTCCTTGCGGATGCCACAATAATAACAATTTTTGCTGCAAATGTTTGAGAACTCAATCAACCCTCTGAAATATACGATATTGCCAACATTCTCCTCCTTTACTTTGGCTGAAGTCTGAAAAAGCAGGCTACGGTCTTCTTTTGACGAAGAGAGTAATGCAACAATATCTTCAAGGGAGAAGTTTTCCTTCTTGAGAATGTCAGAAACAGAAAGCATAGAGTGCAAGGTTGATGAGCAGCAAAAATAAATGAAAAAGTGATGATAACGCCATATTTTCAACGCCTCCAGTTAGAAACTGCCATATTCCAGGTATTTCTGTAATTTTCTGACCTAAGCATTTCAAAGTCAGGAACGGGCCGGTTAACATTAAGATTAAATAAAAACCTTACCGACATGGGATTTCCGGCTTCGCCATATGTCCATTCTTCAGAGTCTTGTGTTCTGTAAACTACTGCCGGCGGGCCATAAACCAGATAAATCATTCCCCTGTCCGATTTCCAGCCTTCGGCAGCAACACTGAAAAAACGATTGGCTTCTTCTACCCTTTTGTAATATCTGCGAATCTGGCTCAATGCCCTTTCGGGATGTCCGGTTACCTTAACCCAAAACTCATCAACTGCTGCGCGGGCTGGCTTGTTGAACATTGCCTGATACTCAGCTTCTGCTGAAATGTATCTGAGAGATTCCCGCATTACGCCGGGATTTGATATCTCAGGAAAACCATCATAAAACCTGTGAATTACAAAAGGTTTTGAACCGTCAGGAATAAAATAAATACCGTATTCGCTAAGTGAAAACGTATTGCTGAATGAATTGCTGAAAACAAGTTTCAACAGGCTATCACCTGCCTGAAAATCAGGGGTCGCGGTAAAAGCAAAGGGCGGAGCTGCAGCGACTTGTTCACCGGGATGGTGATACAGCCAAACCTGTGATGCTACAGCATGGCGCAGCCTCACTTTTTCACCTTTGTACAAATAATTGCGCATCAGCGGGATACCATCTTCGTTACACAACAGGAAACCGGCAGCTGAATGCTGAGCCTGTTTGTTAATTTCCAGAATCTTACCGTGATTTTTCCCGGAAATAACATCCTGCAATACAACATGTACAGTATAGTTTTTGCGCTCAGGCAATACCAGTAATACTGAATCGAAAAAAAAACCGGCCCTGCCCAGGGAATCAACACCCGAAAACGTGGCCGAATCCACAATACGGGAGGATTCATACCCTTCAAACACTTCGTAATGAAGGCGGTAATTGGCGGTAGGTGTGCCTTTGCCGGTAGTGTAGGTTAGTCCGGGAAACGGAAATTTAATATACAGATTGCTGAGCGTGTCATTGAGATTAAACACCTCAAATGACAAATCTTTCATTTCGAAGTCGGGATGGTAAAATGTGGCAATGTTTCGGTAAGCCAACCTGGCCGGGCCAAAACACGAATTCAGCGAAACACCGGCCAGAAGTACCAAAAATAAAAAAGCAGTGCGAAAGTCAGGTTTCATCTGTTTGCGGATTTAGTTCAGGCAATACAATCTTCCATTATTCACAGAATTATCCATGATAACAGAAAACAGTAAATTTACGAATTCCTGCCATCACGCAACTCTTATTCTTTTCCCTATTCTCAGGATTTTGGTTTCTTTAATTCCGTTCAGCTGACAGATTCTCTTCACACTGGTACGGTATTTCCGGGCAATGGCACCCAGGGTGTCGCCCTGCCTGATGGTATGGTATTTTGCATCACCGGGAGCACCCTGATCGTAAGCCGAAGCCAGTGATCCCGACTTTCCGTTCAGCCAGAACTCTTTGTGCATGGCAAGCGTATCTTTGATAAGGGTGTGATTTTCGAAATCCATAATTCTGTCGGGATTAAAATGCTCCCCAAGATAACGGGTTTCGAAGTGCAGATGAGTAGTGGTTGCTCTTCCGGTGCGGCCACCCAGTCCAACAGGCTCACCGGCTTTTAACAGCTGGTTGTTTTTTACAAGTATTTTCGACAAATGGCTGTAAACGGTTTCCAATCCGTTGTTGTGCCTTACCACAACCATTTTGCCATAACCACTCATTACCCTGGCAATTCTCACTTTTCCATCGAAGGCATTCACCACAGTGTCGCCCTGATTGAGCTTTATATCCATTCCGGCATGAAAACGCCCGCTGCGCCAACCGTACTTTGATATAAGTTTGCCTTTAAACGGGAAATGAAAGGGGGTTTCAGCCGGATTATTAAGCACCAGCTTAACCGTATCTTTCATTTCATTAAAGTTAACCTTTACAGTTCTTATATATAAAGTATCCCACTTGTTGTTGAAATCAATTTCCATGGGACTGAGCACTCTCATTTCACCAGCCGGAAGTTCCTCAAGCTCGTCGTTAAGCTTTTCATCTTCAACAGCATGATAGTCTGAATTAAGCAACAAGGAATCAGAACCGTTGAAAAAAGAATTGGTATCCAGGACAAAAGCTTGCGCATAAAGCTGTTGATTACCAGACAGAACCACAAGTGTAAGCAGCAACAATACTGCAATCTTTACAAAACAATGTTTCCCTGGCATTAGTATTTGACTTTTCACTACCGACATTACTTAAAATTTTCTGTTTCTCAGAATTCCTGTAATCAGAAACTGAGAAATTGTTAAAAACAAAGGATTGCAAAAATAGCACAATTGACAGAACAAGTTCGTGTTTTTGGATTAATGTAAAACGCAAAAACCGGGATTTCTCCCGGTTTTCACATTTATTAACATTTTGATCAGAAACTGAGATCAATTCCGATTGCAACGGTAAAGGCTTTGCGGTTGTATGTTTCGCTGTATGCGGGAAGGGTTTCTGTAGCTGAAAAGTCGCGTACATTCTCAAGATACATGGTATTCATGGCTCCGAGGTTGATTCCGATTTTTTCGTTGGGCATAAACCTGAGTCCACCGGCAATGCTGTTGGTCGAAAGGCTGTGACTGAGGTCAGTCTGGTAGATATCCATAACTCCGGTCTGTGTGCGGAGGTATCCTGCACTTACTAACCATTTGTCGTTGATTTCATATTCAGCGCCAAAACCAAATTCCCAGAAGTTCTTATCCATTACCTTATCGTTCTTAACAAATTCACCATTCAGCTTTTTGCCGTATTCAACTCCTTTGTCGAAATAATAATGGAAACCTGCACTGAGTTTAAATTTTTCGGTCACCTTATATCCGGCACCCAATGAAAGCATGGCGGGGATATCGCTGGGAGTTTCCACCTTGTCGGGGAACATGCCTACATCATCAGTGGTGGTTTTGTTGGTTACCTTGATGCTGGCTTTGTGTTCGTATTTCAATCCGATATTCAGTTTATCAAAATTGAGGTTTACACCAATTATCGGCACAATGCCTGAGCCGCTTTGGGTTGCATCTACTTTTTTATCAGCGGTTGCAACTGCATTGGCTGACATAGCCTGTGACTGTGCACTATAACCGGCTGACGTAGCCACAAAAAATCCCTGAGCCTGAGCAATGGTAAGATTGGTGGGGTCTCCTCCAAGTGCTGTGATTGTTCCCTGCAATGTAGCTACCTGCTGCGCTGTAAGTCCTGCTGCAGTGCCATTTGCCAAAGGAACACTTCCTCCTCCTCCATCAATTATGGGCTGTAACGAAGCACCTGTAGCTCCCAGTGTGGCAGAAACCGTTGACAGATATCCTGAAAAAGCGGTAAAAAACTCAGTTGCTTTAACCATTTCGCCGGTAAAACCTGCTGAAGGGAAGTTGGGATTGATCATAATATTTTCCAGATAGCCTTTATAGCTGTTGCTGATCATCACATAACGCAGTCCCAGACTAACGGAGAGCATGTCGTTGATTTTGTAGCTGGCGCCTCCCTGAATACCGTAATAAGCAGAACTGCCTTCAAATTCGGTATCGTAGCTGTAAGCAGTGGTTGGAATACCGGCAGCTGCAAGTCCGGCGGGAACCGAAGCCACCTGCATCTCGAAGGAGGGCAATCCGTCTTCAAATTTGGCACTTCCACCACCACCTATCGGATTGAAAGCGAGCGAGAAAGCCAGTTTGTCTTTCTTGTAAACAGCATAAACCGATGGGAAAAGAGGAACGGTAACTCCCCCTTCAAATTCGCTGCGGCTTAATCCCGGAAAAGTAGTTTTGATGTTTCTGGTTTGTGTGATATACTGATTGTTCAGTGAGATGTGGAAGCCATCATTGAGATAAACCAGGCCTGCAGGATTGTAATACACTGCATCCAGCCCCAGCGAAGCATCCCTGACCGGCATTCTGATAAATGAAGCACTCTGGTTTGTATTGTGCACTATGCCACCGGCAAGTGATACAAGCGCAAAAGCACTCAGGGTAATCGCAAGTAGTGTTCGTTTCATAGATTGATTTTTTGGTTTGTGGAAGCTAAAATATTGCAATTTTTAGATATTACAAAATATCTAAGATTAATAGAGGCTTAAAAACAGGGGTCGAAAATGTTTTGATCAGGTAATCATCGCTATTTTAAGCACTTATGAATTTTTTAAAAATCAATGAAAATTTGAGGGTCGAAATTATTTTTGCTTTTTCGGGTGTTGCACAGGTGAAATAAAAGTTTAAGTGGGGATGGGATGAGGGGGGGGAGTAAGGAGGCGTAGGTCGGTGGGCAGGGGTCAGTGGTCGGTGGTCAGGGGGCAGGGGTCGGTGGTCTGAGGTCAGTGGTCGCTTGTCCCGGGAGCGCGCAGCGATAACGGGAGAGGTCTGGGGGCAGGGGTCAGTGGTCGGTGGTCAGGGGGCCGGGGTCGGTGGTCTGAGGTCTGGGGTCGCTTGTCTCGTGAGCTCGAAGAGATAATTATAGAGGTCAGGGGGTAGGTAAGTTGGGAATAGGTGAAGCGGAATTGCACTAGAAAACGGATGGGAAAGCGGAATTGAAAATGAACACGAATTAGAGAGCGGAATTGCAACCGACCGTAGGGAGCTCAGCGAAGCTAAATTCCGCTCAGCCTGGGTAAGTTGGGAATAGGTGAAGCGGAATTACAACCGACCGTAGGGAGCTCAGCGGAGCTAAATTCCGCTTAGCCATATCCAAATTCCGCTTAGCCTGAGTTCTATATTACTTCAAACAAGAAGACCTGACAAGTTGGAAGAAAACTTGTTAGGTCAGATATAAGTTAGAAGGATGAAGAGGAATGAAACTTAATATGGAGGGTGAAGCGGAATTGCACTTG
>JANJXJ010000021.1 GCA_024709105.1 Lentimicrobium sp.
TCAGGGATGCCGGGGGGCATATCTTAACCGAAACTCACCACTGTATGCTTAACTTGCTTTATGTTCGATGCTTCATCTGAGTAAAGTTGATGAAAAGTATTGAATCCAGAATCAGACAATACTTGGCAATAAAACAGCAAGTCCGGCAGTACAACAAAATCTTATGCCTCTATGTTTACAGGCACTATGATTTTAAGAGAGCAAAACTGTCTGTGCTCTCTTGATGATGTATTGTTCATTGAAACAAAAGATACATTAAGAGATTTTATTACTTCCTCTCAATGGTGTAATAATATAAAATATGAGACTCCTGGCCTTCGTATGACATAGTGCCCCGCATTCTGGCAAACAACAAACCATCCTTAAATTCAAGTTCCATATTGTATTTGTATAGATTTAGTATTGCATTTCCAAATTTAGTCAATCCTTCAAGGAGCGCAACAGCAGCTTCATCTGCTCCTTCGGGTACAGGTGTGGTTTTTATTTCAACACTCATTGGAAACTTAGCTACCGGGTTACCTTCAGGACCCTGTACAAAACTTCCTGAGCCTTTAAAACCAGCATCAACCGATTCATCTGAATGGCCTATACTTATCAATACCTTAACTGCTCCCTTCCTGTCAACATCAATATTTACTTTATAGTTATTTGCATCTTCACCTGATGAATTATTAGTCTCTTCAGAATAGATGTTACCTTCCCCGTCGAGCATTTCAGCTTTAAGATAAGTTCCCTGATAACTGCCACTTATCTGATTCAAAAGCATTGTAAAACTTTGTGTACCACTATTTTCTTCCGAATCATTCCCCAGCTTATCCAGATAAAACCTTACATCAGCACGGGAGTTCCCCATATCAAATTGTTGTGTAAGTGTCTTCCCTTTGTAAATAACTTCAACCTCAGTAGGTTTTCCGTAGTAGAGATAGGAAAGCCAGGTAAAGTCAAAAGTAAACTGTCCGGCCTCATTGGTTATTCCCTGCCACAATTCCGTGTCATTATTAACAATAATTTTTACCGGGAGTCCGGCAACTTCCTTACTGCCTTCTTCTTCACCATACACCATTACAGCAACCTGCCCTTTTGAATTAAGGAGGTCTTTAAGTGCTACAAATTTCTCAATAATCTCATTTTGACGCTTCTTTTCTATTTCTTCATAAACTACTTTAATAACCATATTAAGATATTCGTAAACCCTGAGTCTTTCCTTAGCCATCAATGGTTCTTCATAAATTACAGGCATCAGTCCCAATTCAGGATCATTACTGAACTCGCGCAGATAACGGTTTACCTCAGCATCAACTATTTCCTTGAAAGTCTCCCGCTTATCAATATTATCGAGCATGAATTTTTTCCAGCCAGCAGCATCTTTTCGGTATTGGTTGCGGGTTTTATTAAAATCGTTGTACTGATTTTCCCACTTTTCTTCAGCCATCTGATGCATGGCAGTGCCAAATTTGGTCAATGTATAATCAAAAATAAAAACACCGATGTTGGCAATTCGCAGTCCATGCCATCCCCACTTGCCCAGAGAATAAGACATCAGGTTCTTACTCAGATTCAGTTTGGCCTGCTGATCTTTGCCGTCGTAGATCTCGGTTGAAAACTGGTACAGTGAAAAAAGCAAGCCCAGTTCTCCGGCATTATTGTTGAATTTACTAAAGATAGGCAGCTGTGCTACTTCTTCGGTAAAGCCAGTAAAGGTAGAAGTAAGCCCAAAAGCTTCTGAAACGGCATCCATACCCTGCCTGAAAGCGCTACTACCCGGTGCCTGAAGATCAGAGTACTGTTTAAGAATAAGGTCAGACATATCAATAGTTGGTATACTTTTCAGTTTTAAGGGGCGTTTCATGGAACGAATCCGCATATTGAGGCCACCTTTAAACCTTTCTTCAGAAGAAACCGTAACAGGCGAAAACGAACGCGAGAAAAAACTCACCTGCTCTTCACCTTCATCCCAAAAGGTAAGCAATTCTTCCCATTCTCCTGTTTTTTCGTTCTGGTGCAGTGCAAAAAAATCCATTCCTGCTTTTTTAACTTCAGATGGCAGCCTCACGTTGACTTCAACATCTTCGCTGAAACTCTTAGTTTTTTGGAATTCAATATCGTAGGCTTTTACAATCTGAACATCTGCTTGATGGGGCTTTACATTTTCAAGGCTGTACAATTTCAGTGAATCGGTTTCACTAAGCTGCCCGGCGGGTATGTTGATGCGAAATTCGTTATTATACTCAACTACAATGGGAACTGTATCATTGGGCAGCAATTCGTATGAGGCAAGGAGTGACTTTTTGATTTCAGGCTCTCTGAAAAAATCAAAATAAGAGACATGAGCAATCAGAAGCAGCAGAGCCAACAATGTAATTGCTGCAAAACGAAAACGGCGGCCTGGTTTAGATTTTTTCGATTCTGTCCGGGGAGGTAGTACCACAGGCTGCTGATGCCGGGGTTCTCTGGAAACAGCTTCAATTGTATTTCCGCAATGGTTGCAAAACTTAGAACCTTCGGGATATGATTGCCCGCATGAAGCGCACAGTGCTTTCGCTGAAACTGAATTATGATCCTGAATTTTATAACCGCAGGCGGTGCAAAAACGGGCGTTTTGCTTTAATATCATGCCACATTCCGGACAGTTGCTCATAAGAAATCAGATTTGGTTTCTGGTAACACGGAATTCTGTCAGGTAAATATATAGAACTTCTGCAAAATGACAAGGATAAAATGTTAAAAATGAAACGGAATTAAATCAATTTCGTAATCAATAGGCTGAACAAAACCTCTCATCTTTCTTCTGTTTAAATAAGAATATTTATGTCTCTGGACGAGAAAACTATCAAAAGAACTAAAATAATTGCAAGGCCGGGTAGCACAAATTCTACAGCAAACGAAATGGATGCCAATAGAATTAGAAACAGAGAAAGGAAAACGAAAAATGAGAGTAACTAAAAAAACCTTATTTACCTCTTCCCTGCAGAACGATAAGAACCGTATAGATCAGAATCTTGAAATCCATAGCCAGCGACATGTTTTCGATGTAAAGAATATCAAATTTAAGTCTTTCCACCATTTCATCCACATTTTCAGCATAACCATATTTTACTTGTCCCCAGGAGGTTATACCGGGTTTTACTTTTTGTAACAGGCGGTAATGCGGGGCGCGCTGCACTATCTGATCAATAAAAAACTGACGTTCAGGCCTGGGCCCCACCAGCGACATATCGCCGATAAGTACGGAATAGAACTGAGGTATTTCGTCGAGCCTGACTTTGCGAAGAAAACGTCCAAAAGGCGTAATTCTCGGATCTTCTTTAGATGAAAGCTGAGGTACTCCGTTTTTTTCAGCATCAATATACATACTCCTGAACTTGATCATGCTAAATGGTTTGCCATGCATGCCCACACGGGGCTGCCGGTAAAGAACAGGCCCTTTTGAGGTAAGTTTGATTCCTATGGCAACTCCGATATAGGCCGGAATAAGAATAATCATGGCAATGAGAGAGGCAACAACATCAATAATACGTTTGAGCGATTGCTGCCATGCAGGCATCAGATCTGGAGAAATCTGTATAAGCGGAGCATGGAAAATGGAGGTGGACTTGATGGTTCCCAGCAAATAATCCTGCATATCGGGAATTACTTTTATTACTACGTTGGTATCTTCAACTTCAGTAATAATCTGTTCGATGGTCTTTACCTCCGAACGCTCTATGGCTATAATGACTTCTTCCACCTTATACTCCTTTATTATCTGTTTCAAATCAGTTATTTGCCCAAGGTGTTTCAGGAATTTTTCAAGCTTATAATCTTTGTAAGGTGCTGCATTAACAAATCCTACAAACTTATTTCCGCTTGATTTCTCCTGATTCTCAATTTCGTTGTATATGGAAATGGCATTTCCGTTGCTGCCAACAATAATGCTGTTGAAGCCAATTAATTTATGATGTATGCGATATGCCGTTATGGAAGTAAGGATAAGCCTGAAGAGGTAAGTCGGAACAAAATGAAGTGCAAAAAGCACCAGCAGCGACTGATAGTAATTGCGGTATGAAACAATATTGTCGTCGAGGATAAGCGCAAAGAACAGAATTATTACCCCGAGAATGGTAATTTGCAGGGTTTGTCCCAGTTCTTTAAGCCTTGACTTTCGGTAAATTCGTCTGTAGGTTCCGATCATGATGTAAAGACATAACCAGAACACAGGTATAAAAAACAATCCGTAAAGCAGATTGGGATCTTTATAAATTACATCGGGATAGTCAAAAACATTAGGATCTACAGCATATTTGCGGTACGTAAAAAAAGCTGCCCAGGCCAGTATGGCCGAAAGCATGTCTGCAATAACGTAACGTGCTACCTGTAGTTTTCTGTTCATTTTGAAGTATTAAAGTGAACCAGTTTCAGATTATCAATCAGGATGGTTGCCTTTTCATTTCCACTTTCGAGTTTAGCCCCGAAAAAGATTCTGAAATCAGTGGCGTTGGGGGTGTCGTATTTGGGAGTGGTAAGGTTTACATAAATTTTGTTCCAGTTTTCTGACTTATTGAGCACCAGCATTGGTCGTTGCACTTCAATACCTGATGACTTGTAAAACACCCCTACCGTTACAGGATTGTTGGTTTTAAAGTTGATTTCCAGAAAAACTTCTGATCCTGCCCGGGGAAAATCAAAGGTTTCCCGGGTTACAGCTTCAAAAATGGCAGTGTCTGACTCAATTTCAATGAGTCCGGAAAAACCAGTTCCTTCACCCGGGTATGAAAATGCCAAAGTTGGATCATCGGTACGCTGAATGTTTACATGACTTCGCTGAGTGCGCTCTATGGAAAGTGTTCCACTTTCAAATCTTTCTATCCAGGGGAATAAAACATTATTTTTATAGGTAGATGCCACACTGGCAATATGGGTAACACTGTCGCGGGTAAGATTCAGTTCGCGGGTTACTGTGGTTGCAAAGGGATAAATGGCACGGGTGGCAGCTATTCCGTTTATTCTGAATCCCGGCCTGAATGTAATGTTTTGCTTGCCTTCGGCGAGAACCGGAAACTTTGCCGGCAGTTCATACGCGCCCAGCAGGGTCTCATCAAGATAAACCCAAACATCGGTAAGTTTGTGCGAAGAGGTTCCCTGTTCGTATTGAGCAGTAAAATCAATTTTATCAACACTTATATAAGCAGGTACAAGATCGGGGTCGTTGTTGTCGCAACCTGAAAACAGAGCCGCTATGGCAACCGAAGCAAAAGTGAGAAAACCTGAACGTAAAAAAAGCCTCATAACACCAAATTAATCGTCGCTTCCAAAATATGTGAGTTGAACGCAGCAAGTGCGACAATATTGCGCAAAAATGAAAAAAAATGAAAAGATTTTCCGGATTTATCAGGCCAGGTTTGCAGCGTTGTTCATCTTCTCAATAATGCGGTAGGCAAGATCGAGGGCGGCATAGCCATCGTTAATGGTAACCGGAGGGGGTGTGTTATTGTTGATGGCATCTGCAAAGCTCTCCAACTCAGTGAGAATGGCATTCAGGTTGGTGATTTCGGGCTTTTCAAAGATAATCTGTTTGGGTTGTTTTCCCGGGCCAAGGTCAAGAATCATGGCCATGGGATCGACCATATCGGGGTCAACCCCGCGCATGCGAATGATTTCTGCAGATTTTTCAAGAAAATCTACAGCTATATATGCATCGCGCTGAAAAAAGCGTGATTTGCGCATGTTCTTCATCGAAATGCGGCTGGCGGTGAGATTGGCCACACAGCCATTATCGAACTCAACTCTTGCATTGGCAATGTCAGGGGTGTCGCTTACTACCGAAACCCCACTGGCACTCACCTTTTTGATACCCGATTTTACAACACTCAGTACGATGTCGAGGTCGTGAATCATAAGATCAAGTATCACGGGTACATCGGTTCCCCGAGGATTAAACTGAGCAAGCCTGTGCGTTTCAATGAACATGGGATTATCAAGGTAAGGCGCTGCAGCAATAAATGCCGGATTAAAACGCTCCACATGCCCAACCTGTACCTTAACTCCGGCTTCTTCGGCCAGCCCGATCAGCTTACGGGCTTCTGCCGGTGTTGTTACCACCGGCTTTTCAATAAATACATGCCTGAACTTGCGGAGCGAACGTGAGGCACAATCAAAATGTGAAAGTGTAGGGGTTACTATGTCCACCACATCCACGGCATCAATCAGTTCATCAATTCCTGAAAAGGCAGGAATATCAAAATCCTTTGAAACACGGGCTGCATTTTCAGGAT
This sequence comes from Lentimicrobium sp., assembly GCA_024709105.1. Classification (GTDB taxonomy): domain Bacteria; phylum Bacteroidota; class Bacteroidia; order Bacteroidales; family Lentimicrobiaceae; genus Lentimicrobium. The sequence continues at coordinate 6,252 of JANJXJ010000021.1, forward strand.
CAGCGTCGTAAAACCCAGCCAACTGATATTTATTTGTTTGTTTGATACATTTGATGTGAATCTTGCCAAGATGGCCTGCTCCAAGAACTCCGATTTTAAGCATGGTGGTTGTTGATAAAGAGTAGTTTGGTAAAAACACGGCGAAATTAGTAAAATTATCTGGCAATTCTCAATCTAAAAACGACTATGCTGTAAAAATGACAGACAGTTAAATAAATATCAGGATAAGAATTGATTTTACACTGAAGGAGAGAAAAATTTGGTCTGATAACTGTAATCACGCCCCAAAAATACAGGAACATTGTATTAACCCGTTGTTTATTTGATAATTATAAGTTTTTGGTTTCAAAGACAGGCTCTGTTCAAATTTTCCGGAATCCTTTTCAGGCAGATTCAACCTTTGAATAATATGACTATCTTTGAATTCCGAATTCATTTTTAATAAAACCTATGGCTCAAAGCACCTTGTCGCCCGATGAACGAATTGCCCGAATTACTTTCGGTACAGTTTATCCTTTATACCTTGAAAAAGTAACAAAAAAAGGACGTACCCGCGAAGAACTGAATCAGGTAATTGAATGGCTCACAGGATTTGACAGCGAAAAAATAGCCGAACTTGCAACACAAAACATAACCTTTGAGTCATTTTTTCAGCAGGCAGAACTTAACCGGAATGCGCACCTGATCAGCGGAGTTGTTTGTGGCATCAGGGTAGAAGAAATTCAAAACCCGCTCACGCAGAAAATAAGATACCTCGATAAACTGGTGGATGAATTAGCCAAAGGAAAAAAGATGGAGAAGGTGCTGAGAATGAATACTCAGGAGGAATTGTAATTCTGACTTTCTCGAAAATTGCTTTTCCGGCCAGAAACCTGAACCAGATTTAGAATTACATAGAATTTTAGTATAATTAACGCGTTGTGCGGTTGGAATTGTTGATAAGAATGTTAGTAAATAAAACAAGAATAAGTTATGCATAATACTGATAAACAGTATATTAGATGTATTATTTACCACAACAAAACATCTATTATGCATAACTTACGTACAAATTTCGACAAATTTTTTGACCTGACAAAGTCTGTTTTCAAAAATAAAATCGATGCATCAGGTAACCTCAAATTTTATCCAAATAAACCCAAAATGTCTGATTGTGAGATTATTGCATTGTCTCTTACAAGTGAGTCGTTAGGAATAGATAGTGAAAACTACCTTTGGGGTAAGCTTAAGTGTGACCATTATAATGACTTCCCAAATCTTATTGATCGAAGCAACTTTAATCGCAGACGTAAAAAATTATACCCTCATGTGGAGCTCTTAAATCAAACAATTGCCAATGAAATGAACCAGGATGAAGATGTTTTTCTGGCTGACTCCATTCCTGTTCCTGTATGTAAATTAGCAAGAGAAAATCAAGTCAAGATATGTAAAGAACAATTTGAGATAGCTCCAGATAAAGGATATTCAGCTGTAAATAAGGCATATTATTTTGGATACAAACTACACCTTATAACCTCAGTAAGGGGTATATTTCATAGTATGGATCTGACCAAAGCTAGTGTACATGATGTCCATTTTCTTTCGCAACTCAAGTATACAGGCCTGAACAACTGCACTTTAATCGCTGATAAAGGCTATCTTTCCAGTGAATATCAATTAGATTTATTTGCAAGCAGTCAGATAAAGCTACAAACACCTACCCGCTCAAATCAGAAAGATCATCTACCTTTTGAACCAATTTATCGCAGAGTACGCAAAAGAATAGAAACACTTTTCTCTCAACTTTGCGATCAGTTTATGCTCAAAAGGAACTATGCAAAATCGATACTGGGGCTATCGGTAAGGTTGTTGACAAAGATTGCCGGGGTTACCTTGCTTCAATATTTCAACTTACAAAACAACAAACCTTTGAACCATCTAAAATATGCCTTGTCTTTATAAATCTAACCGCACAACGCGTTATAATTACTTTTATTATAATACTTTACAAGAACATTTCCATTAAATCTGCTCTGAAATTATTGTGTGAAATGACTTCAGAAAAAAAATGTTTTTATTTAGGTATTGCAGAACTTAATTACATCTTTATTGTTTATAACATAAAACTTAACTCCTATGGCAACAAAATATCAGAGATTACTCCTAAACTTTGTGGCATTCACAGCTATAGTGTTGAATTCCTGCAAAAGCGAACCGAAGCATGATCAGTCAGCTATCGGCAGAGTCCATAATATAACAGAGATAAAAGGTGAAGAACGGGCTATATTAACTTCTCCACCCTTTGTTCCGCCTCCAATCACCAGAACCTATGCAACAAAAGTTATTGTTGACCTTGAAATAATTGAACAGGAAATGGAAATTGCAGACGGTGTCACATACATGTTCTGGACATTCGGTGGTACCGTACCGGGTTCATTCATCCGAATAAGGGAAGGTGATTTTGTTGAATTCCATCTCAAGAATCATCCCGACAACAAACTTCCTCATAACATTGATCTGCACGCAGTTACCGGTCAGGGTGGCGGAGCTGAGGCAACTTTTATTGCGCCCGGGTATGAAGCTACCTTTAATTTCACAGCTTTAAATCCAGGCTTATTTGTATACCATTGTGCCACTGCACCGGTTGGTATGCATATCGCCAATGGAATGTACGGTCTGATTCTGGTTGAGCCCAAAGAAGGTCTTCCGGAAGTTGACAAAGAATTTTATGTGATGCAGGGCGATTTTTATACCGAAGGTAACTACGGAGAGTCGGGACTTCAGGCATTCGACATGAATAAGGCCATTAAAGAGCAGGCTGATTATGTAATTTTTAATGGTAAGGTTGGAGCTCTCACTGCCGAGAATTCACTGAAAGCCAGTGCAGGTGAGACTGTTCGTCTGTTTGTGGGCAATGGCGGGCCCAACCTGGTATCAAGCTTCCATGTGATTGGCGAAGTGTTCGACAATGTTTACATGGAAGGTGGGTCGCTCAAAAACCACGACATACAAACAACTTTAATTCCGGCTGGAGGTTCTGCAATTACGGAATTTAAAGTAGAAGTACCCGGAAACTTTATTTTGGTTGACCACTCTATTTTCAGGGCATTTAACAAAGGAGCATTGGGAATCCTTGCCGTTGACGGGGAGGAAAATAAAAAGATCTATTCTGGCAAAAGCGAACCGGGCATCTATCAGCCTTCAGCAGAATCGGTTAAATCCAAGAACAAAACCCGTGAAATTGTCAGCATAACACCGGAGCAACAACTGGCTGCAGGTGAAAAGCTTTATCAGGTAAACTGTGCAGCCTGCCATCTGGCTGATGGAAAAGGGGTAGCGGGTGTATTTCCACCGGTTGCTTCTTCTGACTTTATCGCTAAAAATCCAGAAAAAGCTATTGGGGCCGTGGTTAACGGACTAACCGGTGAAATCACCGTAAACGGTGTTAAATACAACAGTGTAATGCCTAAACAGGCATTAACCGACGCCGAAGTAGCCGCTGTGCTTAACTATGTTTACACTAAAATGAATGCCTCCGAAACACGTGTTACTGCTGAGCAGGTGAGCAAAATCAGAAAATAATGAAAACCAGCTTTATAATTCTCCTAATAATGTTGGAAGGTTCTGCAAATGGGCTGGTTGCTCAGCATTTACCGGCAAAGCAACCGGAAATGGTGATTATCCCTGCCGGGAAGTATTTTCCTCTGTTTCTGGATGATGAGCCTACAAACTTGGATTCATTCCTTATGGATCGTCTGCCTGTAACCAACGAAGACTTTAATCACTTTGTGACTGAAAATCCGCAATGGGCAAAAGCATCGGTTAAACGTCTGTTTGCAGATGAGAACTATCTCAAACACTGGGATGACAAAAAACCGTTCGGGCCGCATCCGGCTGAAGCTGCCGTGGTTAATGTTTCATGGTTTGCTGCTCTCAAATACTGTGAATGTCAGGGTAAAAGACTCCCGACTACCGCTGAATGGGAATACGCAGCAGAAGCTGGACGCAACCGCCCTGACGGGAAAAATGAACCAGGTTTTTACAATCTGCTGCTTGAGTTTATGTCAGAACCTTTACCCGAAAAACTTCCGCCAGCCGGAACAACCCTGTTGAATTATTATGGTGTGTGGGATATACATGGAGTAGTATTTGAATGGACATATGATTTCAACAGCGCCCTTACAACCGGCGAATCGCGTGCTGATACAGGTTCAGGCAATGCCTTATTTTGTGGCGGAGGTTCTTTGCAAACCAGAGACCCGGCTAATTATGCGGCTTTTCTTCGTCATGCCATGAGAACAAGCCTCAAAGCCAAAAATACTGTAAAAAGTCTGGGTTTTCGCTGTGTTAAGGATTTGAAAATAGAAAACAGCAGGTAGAATCTTCTTTTTGAATTAAGAAAAATTAAAATCCCTCAAATGAAAACCATGCTAAAAGTTACAGGATTTGCAGTTTTTACCTTACTGCTATTTAATTGCAGCAATAAAACCGAGCAAAAGAGTTGCTGCTCCATACATGAATCAAGCCATCAGGCAGAAGCGGATGTCTCTGATGTATCTCTCTTTCTCTTGCAATCGCAATGGGAAAACCAGGCTGGAAAACCAAGAAAACTAAGCTATTATAAGGGTAAACCCACCATAGCAGCCATGATTTTTACACATTGCCCTTCGGCATGCCCAAGGATTGTTGCCGATATAAAAAATATTGAATCTGAACTTAATGCATCAGGTTTCAACAAAATTCAGTATTTGTTGATTAGTATGGACCCTGCAAGAGATAATCCTGAGAAATTGCAAAGATTTGCAGAAGATTTCAGGTTGGGCGAAAACTGGGAACTGATAAGGGCAGACCAGTCTTCAACCGCTGAAATTGCGCAGGTACTTGGTGTGAAAATCAAGCCTCTCAGCGATGGAGGATTTGATCATTCAAATCATATCTTCCTTATAAACAGTAAGGGAGAAATAGTTCAGCAGCTTGCCGGACTGAGCGCTGACCCGGCAGAATTTATTGCAGAATGCAAGAACCTACAATGAAAAGATTGACATGACATCCCAGGTGTTTCAATCAGAAACCCGGGCAAATTATAAATTGCTGACTAAACATCAGAAGCTGAGAACCTTATCAGATGTTACCGTCCAGCTTGCGAATTCTTTCATATTGCTGAGCTCAACGCCTTCAATTAAAGGCAATGCGGCAATACCTCTTGCCTCGGAGCAACCACCGCAGCTTTTCACTTCAGCGCCCTTTTGAATCACTGATCTAAGCATTCTCTCAATGTTGTAAAAACCTGAGGGGGTATTCTGTGCCGGCAACCCACAAAAAACAGCATCAGCCAGCAGAAATATTCTGAGGCGCACTTCTTCGCCGTGCTCTTTTTGAAGGGTCATTGCCATACGCAGGGCGTTGTAAGCCTTTTCTGTGCCGTAAGGAGCATCGTTAATGATAATGAGTATTGTTTGCATTACTGATTGTTTTTGAGAACAAAATTTAAGATAAGACAAAAATAATTAATTGTTAATACTGCTTGTGAATCAGACAAAATTCACCTCCCAAAAAAAACTTAGTCAAATATTTATTGCTATTTGATCTTTTTTTATTGTTTATCAATAATTATTTATTATTTTTGCAGCATTAATCAAAAAACATTAACACCATGACAAAACAAAATGATTTTATCTGGAAAGCCATACAAACCGTTTGCTGGCTTATTTTTGCAGGAATTTGTGTTCAAACCGGAGCTTTATTGTTCAACTTTATTTACAGCCTTTTTAGGCCTGAAGCAACAAACAATTTGCATCTTGGGTTGAATTTGTCTGAATTGTACTCTAAAAGTAAGATAATTTATTATCAACTTTTTAGTTTGATTATTGCTATATCATTTTTAAAGGCTACTGTGTTTTACTTTGTTATCAGGCTTTTTACCAAAATGACTCTTTTAAAGCCTTTTACAACGACTGTATCAAAGTTAATCACAAACATCAGTTACTTTGCCTTTTCAACAGGACTGGTTAGTTACATTGCAAATCAGTACTCAAAGAATCTGATAAATAAAGGCTTTGATATAGATCTAGCCGGGCGTTATTGGGATGATAGTTATGCCTTTCTGATGATGTCAGCAATATTATTTGTAATTGCATTGATTTTCAAAAAGGGCATTGAATTGCAAAATGAAAATGATTTAACCATCTGAACTATGCCAATTGTTGTAAACCTCGACGTAATGATGGCAAAGCGCAAAATTTCGCTGAATGAACTGTCAGAAAAGGTAGATCTGACACTTTCTAACCTTTCCATTTTAAAAACCGGAAAGGCAAAAGCCATCAGATTTAGCACATTGGAAGCCATTTGCAAAGCACTGGAATGCCAGCCTGCTGATTTGCTGGAATATGTAAAAGATAACTAACAGGCGCAATGCCCGTTATTGCTAAATCCTGATTTCTGGAATATTTCGTATTAACCTGAACTTAGTCTCTCAAAAGCATGACGTATTATCTGCTTTTGAGAGATTTTATATGCTTAAAAACAGTCAATTTAAAATCATATTCCCCTATCTTTGTGCTTTACTATTTGCGGGCTATGCTGAAAATATTACTCTTTATAGGTTCTGGCAGTTTTTTGGGAGGCATTGCCCGCTATCTGCTGAGCAAAGCCATTCAAAATTCGGTACTTACAACGTTTCCATTGGGTACATTTTGGGTAAACATCATAGGTAGTTTCCTTATCGGCATGATTTATGGGCTGAGTGACCGCGGTTCGCTCGACAGCAACGAGCTGCGTTTGTTTCTGGCGGTGGGATTCTGCGGTGGCTTTACAACCTTTTCTACCTTTTCGAACGAAAATCTGGCTTTGCTGCGCGATGGCAGCTTTTTCTATTTCAGCCTGTATGCCGGACTGAGTGTATTCATCGGCCTGCTGGCTACCTTTGGAGGAAATGCAGTAACCAAATTTTTCTGAACATGAAAACCAACAGCCCCGCTACACTGCTCAGATTTTACCTCAGCAATACCGATAAGTTCAGACATGCTCCTCTGAGTGATGTAATTGTATTCGCCGGAAAGCGATTCGGGCTTTCGGGTGCAACTGTTATAAAGGGAAGTATGGGCTATGGCAGCAGCCATGTAATTTATTCGTCCCGATTATGGGAAATTACAGAAAAACTGCCCGTTATTGTTGAATTTATTGATGAAACTGAAAAGATACAAGGGTTTTTATCCAGCATTACACCCTGGCTCGACAAAATTAACTCAGGGCTGTTGGTTACATCCCAGCCACTTGAAGTTGTAATGATTAAAAAAGGCTCAAAAAAGAACTTTGGATTAAAATAAATACTACAGCTAAAACCCCTGCTCCAATCAAATATTTTACCATGAAAAAACTATGGATTACCGTTCTTGTTACTGTTATTTGTTTAGCAACAACATTTGCGCAGCAGAATAACACAACCAAAAGCACAAATAACAACAACTTATCAATCAGTGTCTCCACGAATCCTGACACTCTGGTAGCGGGCTTTATTGAATACGGGGTTACCATAAGCAATGTAAGCTACACAGGAGCCGGGGTTTCGCTGGGAAGTTTTTTTTGTGATACCCTGGGTGCTTTGCAAATGAATAAAGGCATTGTACTCTCGAGTGGAAGAGTTGTTGATGCACAAGGACCAAACAACAGTCAGAGCACTTCTTCTTCTTCCGGAGGTCCTGGTGATCCTGATCTTGCACAATTATCCAGTCACATTATTCTGGATGCTGCAGTTCTTGAATTTGATCTTATTCCCGAAAACAATTTTCTTGCTTTTAACTTTGTGTTCGGGTCAGAAGAGTACCCTGAATTTGCAAACTCCTCTTTTAACGATGTTTTTGGCTTTTTTATCACTGGCCCCGACCCGGCCGGCGGCCAATACAACAGCAAAAACATAGCTCTTATACCCGGCACCGATCAGTACATTTCCATTGCAAACATTAACAACGGAATCAACTTCAACGGACCTTGTGTAAACTGTGAATACCTTATTAACAATACCGGCGGACCTGAACTGGAGTATGATGCTTATACTACACTGATTCCGGTAAGTGTATTTGTAGTGCCCGGACAACAATATCATCTGAAAATCGCTATCGGGGATTGCAGCGACAGATTATTAGATTCCGGCATTTTTTTGCAGTCACCCAGCCTGAAGAGCTACACAGTAGTCGGCATACCAGAACCTGAAAAATTGGATGAGGCTTTCATCATCCCTAATCCTGCCGGAAATGATGGAAGATTGCAGCTGCAAACAGCATCAGGTATGCACATCAAAGCAGAATTGATTGATATTACAGGCCGGACCGTTACAACCATCTCCGATGAATACATGCCAGCCGGGAACCACAGCTTTCATCTCAAAAACACTGATCTTGAAGGCTTGTATTTTGTAAGGCTGCAAACCGGAGAAAACACGCAGGTTCTCAAAGTTATTTTTTAGAGGCTGAAATTTAAGAATGTCACTGGCACAAATAATTGAGAAGCTTGTGTGGTTATATGCCAAACAACAACCTATTAAAAAAGAGTCTGTCTTAAAAGGTAAATATTGGAGCGGAATTTCAAATTCCGCTCAGCGGAGCCACAGTGTCTATTACTTGAATAGCTTTTGTGGAATTTGTACCAAACAACAAACTACAAAAAAAGCCGGAAAGTAAATTCCGGCTTTTCTGTTGATTATGAATTCTTAAAATCCAAATCTGATTCCCTGAGCCAGGGGCAACTGATTTCCATAGTTAATGGTATTGGTTTGGCGCCTCATGTATATTTTCCATGAATCGGAGCCAGATTCGCGGCCACCTCCTGTATCTTTTTCGCCACCAAAAGCACCACCAATTTCAGCACCCGAGGTACCTATGTTTACGTTGGCAATACCGCAATCGGAACCTCTTTCGGAGAGGAATTTCTCAGCTTCCTGCAGGTTTTCGGTAAAAATTGCAGATGAAAGTCCTTGAGGTACGTCGTTGTTAAGCGCAATGGCTTCGTCAATGGTTTTGTATTTTATCAGGTAAAGAATTGGTGCAAAAGTTTCTTCCTGAACAATATGGAAGTGATTTTCGGCTTCAACCAGCGCAGGAACCACATAATTTCCATTGGCAAACTGCTCTCCGCTGAGAACCTCTCCACCAAAAACTACTTTGCCGCCTTCGTTTACAGCTGATTGAATGGCATTGCTGAATAAAGCAACTGCAGTATTGTCAATCATCGGGCCAACGAGTGTGTTTTCATCAAAAGGATTACCAATTTTAGTGGCAACACTCTGATAAGCCATCACAAGTTTTTCTTTAACAATGTCGTAGATACTTTCGTGGATGATGAGCCTGCGGGTAGAAGTACATCTTTGTCCGGCAGTTCCTACAGCTCCAAAAACAACAGATTTAACAGCCATTTCAAGGTTGGCTTTGTCTGAAATAATTACAGCATTGTTTCCTCCAAGCTCCATAATGGTGCGGCCCAGGCGTTTGCCAACTATCGCATTTACCCTGCGTCCAACTGCAGTTGAACCCGTAACTGAAAACAGAGGAATCCGGTTGTCGGCAGCAAAATTATCGCCAAGTACTTTCGAACTGGCAATAATCATATTAAATACACCTTCGGGTACCTCGTTCTTTTGAAGTACACCGGCAATAATATTGTGAACAGCTAAAGCGGTGAGCGGAGTTTTTGAACTGGGTTTCCACACCACAACATCACCGGCAATAGCGGCAATCATGCTGTTCCATGCCCAAACAGCCACCGGGAAGTTAAAGGAAGTAATCAATCCTACAATTCCCAATGGATGATACTGATCGTACATACGGTGATCGGGGCGTTCGGAGTGCATGGTAATACCATTAAGCAGACGAGACTGGCCTACTGCAAAATCACATATGTCAATCATTTCCTGAACTTCACCCAGTCCTTCCTGGTAGATTTTACCCATTTCAAGGGTAACCAGATAACCCAGTTCGTTTTTATATTCGCGCAGGGCATCGCCAATCTGCCTCACCACTTCTCCCCTTTTGGGTGCTGGCCATTTTCTCCACTCAAGAAAAGCTTCCTGAGCCTTTTTCATTACGATTTCGTAATCTTCGGCTGAACCGTTTTTTACACTGGCAATGATACTTCCGTCAACAGGCGATAGTGATTCTGTTGTTTGTCCATTCGATTCCAGCCAGATGGCACCGGTTGAAACCCCTTGATTAATCTCAGCAATACCAAGCTTACTGAGCACTTGTTGTTTTTCCATGTTTGTATTTGGTTTTTGTTTTTTAGTTCATGTACCCGTATTTATACTCGGTTGCAGGCCTGAAGGTTTCCTTAATGGTGCGCGGACTAATCCAACGAATCAGATTAAATTCGCCTCCTGCCTTATCATTGGTTCCCGAAGCCCTTGATCCGCCGAAAGGCTGCAAACCTACAATTGCTCCTGTTGGCTTATCATTGATATAAAAGTTACCGGCAGCATATCTCAGCTTTTCGCAAATGACTGATGCGGCAACCCTGTCGCGGCTGAAAACAGCTCCGGTTAGACCATAAGGAGAAGTTTTGTCGCATATATCAACAGCTTCGGTCAATTTTTGGTCAGGATAAACCCAAACGGTGAGCACCGGGCCAAAAATTTCTTCTTCCATGGTTTTAAAATACGGGTTGGTAGTTTCAATAATGGTGGCATCAACAAAAAATCCGGTACTCTTGTTTCCGTTGCCTCCACAAATAATTTGAGCTTCTGTGGAGTTTTTGGCGTATTCAATGTAATTCATGATGTTGTCGAAAGATGCCTCATCAATCACAGCATTCATAAAATTATCGGAATCGGTAACGTCGCCCATTTTCATATCGTGGCACATATCAACCATCAGGCTTTTGACAATTGGCCACAACGACTGAGGAACATACATTCTTGATGCAGCGCTGCATTTCTGTCCCTGATACTCAAAAGCACCGCGCACAGCTCCTACTGCCACTTCAAGCGGATCGGCCGAGGGATGAACAAAAATGAAATCCTTACCACCTGTCTCGCCTACCATACGAGGATAAGAGCGGTATTTGGGCAGTGTTTCAGTCACCTGTCTCCACAACGAATTAAAAGTATGGTTTGATCCGGTAAAGTGAATGCCGGCAAGCATTGGATCGCTCAGTACCCTGCGCCCGATGGTTGACCCTTTGCCCGGTACAAAGTTGATAACACCGTCGGGCATACCAGCCTCCATAAATATTTTCATCAAAATATAATTTGACAAAACTGAAGTTGATGCTGGTTTCCAGATGGTGGTATTACCCATAAGTACCGGCGCCATATTCAGGTTTGAAGCTATTGCAGTAAAATTGAAAGGGCTGACTGTAAAAACAAAACCTTCCAGCGGCCTGAACTCCATCTTATTCAACTGATTAAAAGTGGATGCCGGCTGCATTTCATAAATTTTAGATGCAAAAAAGGAGTTGTATTTTAAAAAGTCAATGGTTTCACAAACGCTGTCAATCTCAGACTGATAAATGTTTTTACTTTGACCCAGCATGGTGGCAGCACTCAGCAGGTATCGGTACTTTCCAGAAATAAGTTCGGCAGCTTTCAGCAAAATGGAAGCCCGTACGGTCCAAGATAAGTCCGACCAGATTCTATGGGCATCCAAGGCCGATTTTACCGCCAGTTCAAGCTGTTTTTCGGTGACATTGTGATATACCCCGAGTTTATGCTGGTGGTTGTGTGGCTGAATAATGTTGCTGGTGTTGCCGGTATAATATTCTTTTCCGCCAATAATGCAGGGCACTTCTACTGTCCTGGAAAGCTGTCGGTTTAGTTCTTCAAATAACGCATTTCTTTCCTTGCTCCCCTTGAGATACTCGAAAATCGGCTCATTGGCCGGAGCATTAAAATTGTAAATTGCATTGTTCATGATGGTGGCTGATTAAAAAGTTTATTCGATATGTATTTATATTCATATCGGGTGACAAAATTAGCAATACGATTCAGATTAAAACCATGATGCAGTTTATTTTTTTGCAAAACTTCTGATAACAATTCCATATCCATTGATTTTGTAAAGATTGTCAGTAAATAATCTCTCCTGTTAAAATGGAAGCCCAGGACTAATTCACAGAGGAGTATCTCAAACTTCCACTGTGAACATTTAATAAAGAATTAACATAGAAAATTGCTTTCATGTCATTATATGTCGTATTTTTGCGACATTAGAAATAAAACATGAACAAATCAGAAAAATTTGACGAAGATCTCAGGGAACTAGCCCTGTATGCCAGAGTGATATCGCATCCGGCAAGGCTGGCGATTATCAGGTATCTGGCCGATACCAGAACATGTATTTCGGGTGATATTTCAGATCATCTCCCGCTGAGCAGGTCCACTGTATCTCAGCATCTGAAGGAACTGCGCGATGCAGGGCTCATACATGGAGAGATTGACGGGCTAAAAATCAACTATTGTGTTTGTGCCAGTGGCATTGAAAAATTCATGGCACTATTTAACTCCTTTTTCGGGCCGGTTAAAGCCAACGGATTTGATTGTGAAATCAATCATGAATAAACCAAACTCAAAACCAACAAAAAACAACCCATGAAGATTCTTATTCTTTGTACCGGCAATTCATGCCGTTCGCAAATGGCCCATGGCTTTTTGCAATCTTTTGATCCATCCCTGAAGGTCTGTTCAGCTGGCACCGAAGCCTCGGGCAGACTCAACCCCAAAGCGGTGGAAGTTATGCAGGAAATTGGCATTGACATCAGCCACAACACCTCCGATCAGGTTGATATCTACCTGGATGAAGAGTGGGACTATGTAATTACGGTGTGCGGAGGGGCCAATGAAACCTGTCCGGCATTTATCGGTAAGGTGAAACACAGGCTGCACATTGGGTTTGATGATCCAACGTTTGCTATCGGGACAGATGAATTTATTCAAAGCGAATATATTCGTGTCCGCGATGAGATTAAGCAAGCTTT
>JANJXJ010000171.1 GCA_024709105.1 Lentimicrobium sp.
CTTCCCGCTTTCGCTGCACTAAAGCGGGGCGCGCCTTCGGTCAATTGCAATTCCGCTTAATAATCCTACCTTTTAACGAAAACACAAGCCGATACCCACCCGATGATATCCCGCCAATACCCCGGCTAAGCGGAATTTGCAATTCCGCTTAACAACCTCCTTTTAATCAGGACTGACCTAACAAGTTTTCTTCCAACTTGTTAGGTCTTCTTGTATTGAAGTAATCCTGGCTCATATTTTGGTTAAATGCCCCGGCTAAGCGGAATTTGCAATTCCGCTTAATAACCTCCTTTTAATCAATGTTGAACTAACAAGTTTTCTTCCAACTTGTTAGGTCTTCTTGTTTAAAGTAATTTTAGTCCGGCACAGCTAAGATGAAGTAATAAAAGTTTATTTCAGTGAGCGGAATTGCAAATTCCGCTCGGCGTAGGGACTAAGATAGTGAGCGGAATTACAAATTCCGCTTAGCGTAGGATGATGGACTATTCAAAGAATCATTCGTTCCTGCCTGCTTTCAACTAAAACAGACAAACATTAACCCGGCAAAGTGGAATTTAGCTCCCACCGCGCCGCCATCGGCGGTGTGGTTCTGCCGCTGAGCTTCCCGCTTTCGCTGCACTAAAGCGGGGCGCGCCTTCGGTCAATTGCAATTCCGCTTAATAATCCTACCTTTTAACGAAAACACAAGCCGATACCCACCCGATGATATCCCGCCAATAGTTTTCATTTTGAAAGAAATGGTGCATATTATTTTGCATTCTGTATTTTTGCCTGTTTTTTTAACATTAAATTAATAATGACAAAGCGGCTCTTTTTCCTGTTTACATTTTTTAGCCTTATTTTTTCCGGTGTTTTTGCTCAAACCGAAGTTGATGAAAGGGCAATGATTTCTTTTCGAAAAGGTTTGGGATTCAATGCTCCGGATAGCACCTTTGGGGTAAATCTCCGGCTGAGGATGCAAAACCGTCTGGCTTTCAACTTCAATGATGAGTTGAGTATAGATGATATTGAAGCCCGGGTCAGCCGGCTCAGGTTAAGGTTTGATGGGTATATCCTCGGAGATAAGCTTACCTATTACCTTCAGCTGTCTTTTTCGCGTGGGGATCAGGATTGGGACAATACCCATATGGCCAATGTGGTGCGCGATGCCATGGTTTATTACCATTTTTCTCCAAAATTCTATCTGGGATTCGGTCAGGGGAAACTTCCCGGAAACCGACAGCGCATTATATCGAGCGGACAACAGCAGTTTTACGACCGCTCCAATGTAAATGCACAGTTTACCCTTGACCGCGATTTTGGATTGTTTGCCTATTACAGCGATCAACTCGCAGGGATTGAATATAATCTGAAAGGCGCCATTTCATCGGGCGATGGACGCAATCAGCTGAAAACAGACCCCGGTTTGATGTACACCGCAAGGATCGAAGTAATGCCCCTGGGCAGATTTAAGAAAGACGGTGATTTCTCAGAAGGTGACCTTGAGTTCGAGCCATCTCCCAAAGTATCGCTGGCGGCAGGATACTCTTACGACGAAAATGCCTGGCGCACGCGCGGAACCATCGGCACAACACTTTATGAAGCACGCGATTTTACCTCTTTCTTTGCTGATGTCGTTGCCAAATACAATGGATGGGCATTGTACACAGAATACATCAGCAGAGCTTCGCAACAGTCGGCTTTTACATTTTCATCTGACTCAGCTCTTTCATCTTTTGCAGTCACCGGAAATGGAGTAAACACCCAACTGAGTTATACCTTAAGAAATTTCTGGGAAATAGCAGCCCGTTATTCAGTGGTGAATCCCGATAAAGAAATCAGGAATGTAGCCATGCGCGACAGTTATTACCTGCTTGGTGTAAACAAATATGTAAGAAAACACCTTACCAAATTTCAGGGGTTTGTCGGATACCGCACTCAGGAGTCATTTCAGCCCCTGAAACCGGATAAGAATAATTTTTTACTGGTTTTTCAGGTCGAACTGGGGATATAAAATACCCTGTTTGCCGGAAGATTTATATTAGTGTCCGCATGAGCAGCCGCTGCAGCCGCCCATGTAGTCATCTTCTTCATAATCCGTGCCGCATGAACCCGTGCTGCAGCTTCCCGTGTCACAGCTTCCTGTGCTGCAACCTCCGTTAACATTATATTTTACAGGAAAACCATCCTGAAACCAGGCCTGAACACCTCCAGAAACGTAGGCAACTTTTTCAAATCCCTGGTGATGAAGCAGGTTGGCTGCCTTGAATCCGCTGGCATCGTCGTATCCACCGGCAATATAATTCACATCCTTGTCCAGCCATTGCAGTTTTTCAAGCAGCTGAAGCAGTGTAAGTTGTGTGGACTCCACGCCATCGTAAGCTACTACACTGAATCCTTCTTCATCAATAATATCGAAGAAAACTGCGCCTTCATTTATTTTTTGTATTGCCTCTTCGGGCTTAAGTTTTGCTATTTCTGACATAAAAACAAATTTGAACTGCAAAATTAAGCATAAGAATTATGTTACGGCCTGATTTTACTACAGATTTGAAAAATGAGATAATCTTTTTCGTTTATTTAACAATAATGTTAGGAAATTTTACAAAAATCATTATATTTGTATGACGATTTAAAGGTATATTGTAAAAATTTAATCATGTTAAACCAGGGCTTAAATTCAGATTCAGGTATTTTTTACACCAAAACCAACGGATCAGTCGGTTTGGAAGATATGTTTGCTGGTATTGAAATGATAAAAAAAGCTAAGCATTTTCCTCGTAATCTTAAAATTCTTGAGAATAGTTCAGAAACCCGGGTTTCCTTTACTGTTCAGGATTTGCCTGCAATAGTTGAGCGGCTTATGACTCTGAACGAAGTTTATGAATCCATACGCCACGCAGTAATCCATAACGATCCGGTTAAAACCGCCCTGGCACTGCTTATTCAAAGCCATCACAAACTCAGCAACTATGAATTGCAGGTATTTACAACCGAAAAAGCTGCCATTCGCTGGCTGAATAATGGATAGAAGGAAACCCCGGGCAATCCGGCACAATTTATTTTGTACCTTTGCCACGGATTTTTCTGTAAACTGAGGCTGTTACATTGCGCCAATGATTTTTACAGTTTTATTTTCCCTGAACCTTAACCCAACATCATTGCCTGGCCATTAAACAGGCCAATAATATCATTATGAGTTTACAAACTGAAATCAACAAGCGCAGAACTTTTGCCATCATCAGCCACCCCGATGCCGGAAAAACTACCCTTACTGAAAAACTTCTGCTCATGGGAGGTGCCATTCAGACTGCAGGAGCTGTTAAGAGCAACAAAATACGCAAAACCACTACTTCCGACTTTATGGAGATTGAGCGGCAGAGGGGAATTTCAGTTTCCACTTCTGTCATGGCTTTTGATTACAAAGGCATCAGGGTGAACATATTAGACACTCCCGGCCACAAAGATTTTGCCGAGGATACCTACCGCACCCTAACTGCAGTTGACAGTGTAATACTGGTTGTGGATTCGGTAAAAGGTGTCGAAGAGCAAACCCGCAAACTCATGGAAGTCTGTCGCATGAGGCATACTCCGGTGATGATTTTCCTGAATAAACTCGACCGCGAAGGCCGTGACGTTTTTGAACTGATAGATGAACTCGAAAAGGAACTCAATATCGCAGTAACGCCCTACACCTGGCCCATTGGTGCCGGAATAAACTTCAAAGGTGTGTACAATCTGCATGAGAAAAGAGTAAGCCTTTTTGTTGCAGATAAAACCAGCAAGCCCGAAAACGTCATTGAAACTGATAATCTTGAATCCCAGTCGGTAATTGCATTTGCCGGAGAAACGCTGATTAATAAAACCCGCGAGGAAGTGGCTTTTGCCGATGGCTTTTTTGAAGATTTTAACCTGAATCTTTATCGCGAAGGCTATATGGCTCCGCTCTTTTTTGGCAGTGCCCTGAATAACTTTGGAGTACAGGAATTGCTGGATACATTTATCAACATTGCACCACCTCCGGGCAGAGTAGAGGCTTCGGGCCGAACAGTGTCTCCTAAAGAGGAACAACTTACAGGTTTTATCTTTAAAATACATGCCAATCTCGATCCCAATCACCGCGACCGCATTGCCTTTATGCGCATATGTTCCGGTAAGTTTGAGAGAAACAAATTTTACCATCACAGTCGCCTCGGAAAAAAGATAAGGTTTTCGTCTCCTACCAGTTTTATGGCAAACACCAAAAGTATCATTGACGAAGCCTGGCCCGGAGATGTAGTTGGACTCTACGACAGCGGCGATTTTACCATTGGCGATACCTTGACCGAAGGCGAAAGCCTCATGTTTAAGGGAATTCCTAGTTTTTCTCCCGAAATACTCCGCGAAGTCATCAA
>JANJXJ010000174.1 GCA_024709105.1 Lentimicrobium sp.
ATCCGGCACTTCCTACATCTTATTTATTTTAAGAAATTCCTCAACAATTGGTTTTGCTTTTTCAAGGTCGGAGTCAAGTATATACAAGTCCACCGAATATGGCGTGCCTGTTGAGAATCCCCTGAAGTTTGATTGTTCGTATTCATTTACAACGTTTACCGGAATCCCTTCCTGCTCCAGTTCTGCTTTAAGCAGATTTACAGTTATTTCTGAACCTGCAAAAACTCTCACTAATTTACTTTCCATGGCTTGTTTTTGTTAGTTGGGTTTATCAACCATCAATTCATTGTTGCATTAGTTGAAAAGTTCCGGGTTATTCACTTTCCGGAATTTTTGTATTGGAATCATTCGTGTCAGCTAAATTTTCTATAAATGTACAGTTTTTCTTTTTACTAACGCTGGCTGATGGCACATTAGCCTCGGGTGAACCAGAGCCTGTATTCGGGCATACGCAGCATATTGATGTCAAAAATACCTGATTCCCAATCCCGGATAAACCGTTGACCACAAAAATATGCAGCTCTGGGAAAAATTGCCGGTTTTCATTCCGAAATAACTTAAAAACAGATGCAAACCTGCATAGAGCAGCACTCTCATCCGGTTATACTTACTGAGTTAAGGCTCCTCTTATAACAGTTTAGTTGCTTCCATTGACCATTTTTGTTAGTACAACTTTTTCTTTCCCGTTTTTCACTATTTCATTAAAGTAAAACTTGATTTTCGAAAAATCATTTGCAGAATAAACAGATTTCTTAAAATAATAATCAAATGAAACAATCACCTGACCGTCTTCTAACCTTGAAGTATAATTTAACTCAAAGAGTTCATTATTAATACTTTGCTCAACGGGCATATAATCTACCTTATACCCATCAGGAATCACAATGGTTGATTTAAATGCCCTTTGTTTAGGATATGTAAAATCAATAGGATACGTGCGCTCTTTTTGTTTCAGCGGGTTATCAGATATGATCTCATTTAAAAAGGGTGATAAATACAGTTTGTCATTAACAATCTCCGGCTTATGTGTCTGGCTGTATGCCAGGGTATAAGGCATCTTTTTATTTAACTGATTAAGAACAACTATTGTACTATCAATGATAGTGTATTCTTTTGTCTCCAGTTGTTTTTTGACAGTTTCAATGTTGTCAGTATAATTGTTCCGAAAAGTCAAAGCATCATATTCGGTGGCGCTTTTTGAGATATCTGATTTAACAACTGCATCACTGAGAATTTCAGTTTTAATATGGGTAGTAATTTGAGAAGGGAACCTGCATTCCAATCCAATCCACTCAATTTTATCTTTCTGGATAATTAAACCCTTATCATTTATGCATCTTGACGGGATTCTGTCATTTAAGCCCAGAATCTCGGTAGCATCTGTTAATACAATTGCGCCATCTATTTGTGCCAGTATGATAACATAATTAAAGAAATGGGCATAAGGATAGTTGTATTTTATTTTGCCATTGTCCCTGGTACTGATTATTACAGGCTCAGCCTTTATGCCCGAGGCATTTAGCAATCCTACCGTAAATAAGTTAATATCAGCACTATTTCCATATTTATCATCAATAAGTTTGCCCGGCGTTTTTGATGCATATTTAGCATTCCTTTTGTCCCAGTTAAAATTAGCTTTTACATATTCTATAACATATTCAAATTTCTCTTTATCATTTTTCAATTTAAGAGTTTCGGGGTTAATTAATTTTGATGCCAGTTCCTCAGACTTTTTAACATATTTCCCGAAATCTTTATGTTTTAACAGTTCCTTATTCATCTCCTCCCATGTAGTTATAACATCCAAAGTAGTACCATCGGGATAGGAAATTTTCGATAATTGAAAATCAAGCTTGATAATATAATCATTAACTGAAGTAATAAATTCTTCATTATTAAAGGCGGGAAGATCTTTCATTATATATTTATGCACCATATCATGGAAAGTAATAGCACCAAATTGGCGAGGCAATCCACTACTTAAAACAGATGTTTGCGAATCAAATTTATTTGCACCCTGAAGCAACCATGAATATTCATAAAAGGGAATCATTTTTACTTCATATTCACTATAAACAACGGGAATTCTCCATTGGAACTCCCAATCTCTCAGGTTAAATTTATATTGTGATGATATTTTATATTTATACTCAATAATAGTCCCTTCTTTAACATTGGGAACAGCAAATTTCTTAACGTTCCAGGAATTATTTATTTTTTCATCATAGGTGTTTTTATTATTAAACGGGGTTTTGTTCATAAGTCCACCTTCAAAATTATAAGCAAAAGCCTCAATGTCGTATACTTTTTCATAAATATTACCTTCCTGATAATACGGAATTTGAATTTCTGCCCATTTTATCCCCGCTTCAGCTAATATTTTAATTCTGGTAGTTCTCTCAAAGATTACATCAAACGAATTATCGGTCCTGACAAAAGAGGATTTTGCAATATCAAACAGTACAACCGCTTCTGCGTCTTTATCAGAATTGTAATTCTTCAACTCGATTTCATCCTTCGAAATCTTACCAAACTCTCTTGAAAAATTTTGGCTATTTGCTGTTAAAACTGCTGACAAACAAATTAGTAATGCTGAAATAAGTCTTTTGTTCATGCTTAATTACTTTGAAAGTGAAATATGTGTTTTACCCTCAGATTCGACAATCTGAGAATAGAAATTATAAAAGTCCCCGTATTCCGAAACCGGATAATATCCGGCATTGATTAAAAGACTTTTTATAGTGACAATTCTGTTTGAACTTTTAAAAACATTCAGACTATAATCGCCATATTTGGTACTGACTGAAAAAGCAACCGAATCACGTTCCAGTTTATATTCATCAGGAATTTCATAAGTTATTGTGTCAACTTTATAAATCGGGAAATCAAGCTGAACAGGCAGTTTTCTTTTTTGCGGTTTTTCAAAATCAGGCAAAGTGAATGCAACATTGCTTATCAGCAAATTATTGCCATAATGCTTATAAATATTATCATTTACAGCATTGTATGACAGTCTTATTACAGCTGAATCTCTGTGAGAATCAGAAATTTCGTAATCCATTAATTGAAAACCTTCTTCGGTTATATAGTTCCTTAAAATTCTAGATTTATCAGTATCACTATAGTTTTGTCCAAGATAAAATATCTCTTCATACTTGCTTCCTTTATAAGTATTTGAGAACCTTACATTAGGATTACCGGCATCAGGACTGATTTCAATATTTCGAACTTCAAGATTATCAATTGCCTTAAGGTCAGGGGTTTTAACGAACCGGCTACTATCCTTACATATTAACAAAGCATCTCTGTTTTGTGTGAAGGTGCCTAAATAATTGAAGGCAGCATCACTTGTACAATCCAACCATATGTCTTCATCCTTAAGCGGAATATACAGGATTACATGGTTTGATTGTTGCGCCGGGAAATCTTTATCTATCACACGGGTTGGCCTACCAGCATAAACATTTGTATAATAAGATGGTATCTTAATATAATCCAGTATTGATTTAAAATAATTAGTTAAAGCTTTACAATCGCCATATTTGTTGTGAACAACATACGCAGCGGGATAAGGCTTTAATCCACCTGTTTCAATGGTAACGTTTACATAGCGGGTTTCATCCTGCAAATAGTGATATAATGTTCTGATTTTTTCTTTATCATCTTGAATGTTCGCAACCAAAGACTGAATTTTATTCTTTTCAGCAAAAGGCAATTCATTTAAGCCTTGCAATAAATCGTACTGCCAGTTTCCAAAAGCTTTCCAGTCCTTAAAAGAACCCTCTGTTGCGAAAAGGAATTTTTGCGGAACTATTTGAACAACAGGCAAGAAATCCGATAAAGGAGGCGAATGTACTTCTTTATTTACAATATCAGTATAGGTTGCTTTCCATTGAAAAATAATTTCGTTTTCGGTTGTATCAATAACTGGTTTGTCAACAAACTGCTGCTTATGGGCTATTTCGTAATCAATCGGTATTGTTAATTCAAGTGTGGCTTGTCTCGTGGGAACATTTATGTCAATTACCGGAATCCAGTAATCTATATAAAGAAATTCCTTTTGTTGAATCTGATAAGAGTAAACAATAGTGTAAGGATACACATTATGCTTTAGCGTAAACTCTTTAATATAATCGTCCTCATAAAGCGAAAAGTCTGATATTGAGCTTTTTTCAACAATATTACTTTTATTTAGTTTTTTAACAATCCTGCCCTCCGTATCTTTTATATATGCCTCAATATTGCTTGAATTAACAAGCTTTGAGAAAGGTATTGCGATTTTTGTATATTTTTCTCCTGCTCTGTTATTAATTTTTATTTCAAAATATAAGTTCTTTATCAGTTTCCCTTTGTTAATCTTAATCTCAGTAATCTGCGAAATAAGTTCGGCGTCATGATTTTGAGCGTAAGATGTAATACTAAAAAACAGGAATATTAAAATTGTGAGTAGTCTTTTCATTTCGTTGGTTACTTTATGCATTTATATGCTACATGGCAATTCATCCTAACCACAGAATAATCGCAGTATTTCAGAAAAATACGGTTTGTTTGCTTCCCAAAAAATGGATTACTTAATCCGGATTTCTGCGACAAATATAAAATCTTTTTCAACATACAAGCCTACCTTCAGGATTTTACAAGGCAGAATCAGAAAGAAAATTTTAATGGCTAGGTTAGATATATATCACGATTGTCCGGAAAAACATTCAAAATAAATCAAGCCGCCG
>JANJXJ010000180.1 GCA_024709105.1 Lentimicrobium sp.
ATAATTCAGGAAATTGATGTTGTTGCCAGAAAAGGAAAATTCAGCTGCAACTTCGACCCTACCATAGTAAATGAAGGAAGCATCACCGCATTTATTGATTTTGGCGGCATTAGGGTGCAAGCCCCGGATGTTCGTATGAAAAAAGCGGATAAGCCTGTTGAACCAGAGAAAACCGTGTCGTCCGGGCCTATAATTTCCAGAATACTTATTTATGTTGAAAGTCAGTTTGACGGTACATTTAACTGTGGCAATTATGTTATTGAAGAAAGAACATGGCTGGATCTGGAATCCTACAACATCAGTATTTCTTCGATTCCCGGAACATTTAAAGGGTATCAGAAAACCGGGAATTATTATGTTGAAGTTTCCGGTAAAGCTACAGAAGATGAATTGATTGAGTTACGTTACAAAGGAAAAGGAAGTTTGGGATGCAGAGAGCAGGAATGGGAAATTGTACTTAAAAACATTCCGCGAATTAATCAGGGGATTGGTGATGATAAGAATCTAATCTATCAGTTGAGACCTTATGAAGATTTCAAACACACCGGCATAGATATGTCGGCTCATGTGGTCATGATGAAGCTAAAGGAGGTGAATATGGAGAACCGAACCCAGACCCGCAATCTGATACAAACAGGCTGGAATACACAGGTTGTCGGCTCTTCGGTTCCGGTGAGCCCGCTAAACCAGCAATCGGCCATCTCCATTTCTATCTACCGCTGATTTTTAATATGGTCTTTGTTTTTTTAACTAATGCTTCTCAGGTTTTTACCCTCAGAGAAGAAATAACAAGACAACAAATTAAAATTTGTGAAACCCAGAGTGTTTTGTTTCGTCTTCGGTGTTGATAAGAGCAACAGATTTTTGTTACAGTTCATTGATTTGCCATTTATAGGCACTCACAGCTAACAACCAACAAATTGAATACTATGAAATATTGCAGCTATTGCGGCAGTCCGCTTAAGAATGGAGCCAGATTCTGCACCCATTGCGGACAGAAAAATGAATCAGGCATTACGACTGGGATGTCATCTGATAACAGCAAAAATGAGCAAAGTGCCTCGCCTGGAACGCGGTTCGAAATGAAAAATTCTCAGCGCCGGATCATGAAGCAGTGGATTTTCCTTCTGTTTGTTTTCATTTTTCTTATTTTTTTGCCGGGTATAATTGGCCTGGATGGATTTGATGGTGGATTTGCACTCATTTTTGTCTCGTTTTTTATGGTGATTATGAGTGTAATCATTATCTTTATTTACCGGTCAAGGGCAAATCAACTCGACAGCATTCTTTCGGGGGAGGGGCAGATAGCAGTTTGGTATTATAAGCCTGATGAGTGGAACAGGTTTATTGAAGGAGACTTCGCTGAAGATAAAAAAGTTAAAAGAACGATATTTTATCTTATTTCCGGTATTTCAGTAGTTGTTGGTATTTTGCTAACCATCAGGTTTCAGGATATTCTGATAGCCGAAATCATTCTTGGCTTAATCGCATTCATTGCCATTATTGCTTTTGTTGCGCCTTATTTCAGATTAAAAAAACTCAGAAAATCCAAACCTCAGGCAATGATTTCTGAAAAGGGCATTATTGTGGGCCGTATGTTTCATTTGTGGGTGAAGTTAGGGGCTTCTCTTGACGGGGTAAACTGGAATGATGAAAACCCGGGCACTGTTATGATAGAATTTTCTTATTCCATGCCCACACGCAACGGGCGCGACCAGCAAATAGCAAGAGTTCCGGTACCAGAAGGTAAAACAGATGAAGCAAAAAGGGTATTTGATTACTTTGCCAGCAAAACAGGAACCTTTGAAGCATAATATGTCATTGAGCCATCTGGCAATATATAAGGCGTTCATAATCTGATTGATGGATTCCTGATTTCTCTGAAAGGATTACCTTTACAGGAAAGTAACCGATGTATTATCGCCAGTTAATATACGATATCATATTAGTAATTTTCAGGAAATTAACAGATATTTGCTCAGCACAGCTAACAATAAATCATGATGAAAGTTAAAGTTACTATTAATGTTCTTGCAATTTTTGTAGTTCTGTTTTCAGCTTCCTGCGAATTCAGACAGCAATCGGAGCAAAAAGTCACTGATTCAATTGACACAGCCGCTTTTTTGAAAGTTGGGGATTCTGTGACTATGTTGCTTCAGAAAATTCTTCTTGAAAATGTGATGCAGGCAACTAAGGCCGGTGGGCCTGAGTATGCTGTTGAATATTGTAATGAAAAGGCAATTCCGCTTACCGATTCAATATCAATACTCCACAATTGTCGTATTCAAAGGATATCAGACAAACCTCGTAATCCGCTTAATCAGCCATCGGCAGCTGATATGCTGGTATTGAATCGAATGAAGATGCCCGGGCAGGC
Organism: Lentimicrobium sp.; assembly: GCA_024709105.1. Lineage (GTDB taxonomy): Bacteria > Bacteroidota > Bacteroidia > Bacteroidales > Lentimicrobiaceae > Lentimicrobium. Next base: position 2,378 of record JANJXJ010000180.1, read on the forward strand.
CAAAGCAGAGCTTGTGAGCGAAGCCGGCAGCATCGTTTACTACAAACCTGTAAAAATAAGTATGCCTGCCTGCCTCAATTGTCATGGCAATGAAAATGGACAGATTAACAGCAACACCCTGAGTGTTATAAAGCAAAAGTATCCGGCTGACAAAGCAACCGGATACAAGGAAGGAGATTTACGTGGTGCATGGAAAATCACTTTTCAGAAATCTGAATAAAAAGGATTAATTCAGAATCTGATTTTTCAAAGTAAATATCTGACATCATGAATTTTTAATCTGCATCACTCTGCTGTGAATGCTTGAAAGATACCTTACCAGCGTGATATAGCGATTGGCTGCGGGGGCAATCAGTACCTTTCCGGTTCCTGTAAATGTATTAACAATGCCTTCGCCTGAGGTAAAAGTAGAGAACAGCCCTTTGGTAGCTTTATTCACTGTAAATTCAATACCTGCTGTGCGTGCAACTGCAAATGAACCATCTACAACCAAGCGGTCGTTTACCAGGTTGATTTCTTCCAGTGGGCCGCTGGAAACAATGACTAACTTTCCGCTTCCCGACACCTGTGTCTGGAAAAATCCTTCACCCGAAAACAAGCCGCTGATGGCTTTGTTGGTCCA
>JANJXJ010000185.1 GCA_024709105.1 Lentimicrobium sp.
TTAATTCACCTGATTTAACCCAGGGAATGTCTCCATTATAATATTCAGGCATTCCTCTATTTGGTGTTCCTCCACTTGTGGTATCTGCGATGTCCGCAATTTTTAAAACAGGATAATGCTCTTGCAAATGCCTAAAAATCATTTTAGCAGCCAATACAGAAGGATGTACAACTTTAAAGAAATCTACAATATTCATATCTCCTCCCATTTCTGATTATCCCACATTTCCACCAACTCATGCAATTTGGCTTGCAATAGTTTTTTATCGGGCAGGGCCATGTGGTATTCACTTACCAAAGCCGGTGATAGGTTGCGGCTGAGGGCGTATTCCACCACTTCGCTGTCTTTGCCTTTGCAGAGCAAAATGCCGATGCTGGGGTTTTCGTGCGGTTTCTTTACATCTCTGTCTAACGCTTCGAGGTAAAAATTCAATTGCCCCATATGCTCAGGGGAAAAATCTACCGTTTTAAGTTCAAAGGCTATCAGGCATTGCAGTTGTCTGTGATAAAAAAGCAAGTCAATGAAAAAATCTTTGTTGCCTACCTGCAAGCGGTATTCTTCGCCTGCAAAAAGGAAATCCTTGCCCAATTCCAGCAAAAAGGATTTTAGTTTTTGAATCAGCCCTTTTTGCAATTCGTTTTCGGTAAAGGTTTCGGGCAGGTTCAAAAATTCAAAGATATACAGGTCTTTAAAATGGGGCTTTATTGATTCCATTTGTGGTAAACTTTTTGGAAGTACCGTTTTTGCAGAAAGCATGGTTCTTTCAAACACGGCTGCCGAAATCTGCCGGTCGAGTTCTTTTACAGTGTAGTGCTCTTTTGCAGTAAGGAACAAGTAAAACAATCGTTCTTCTTCTGATTTGCATCTGCTCATTAAAACAAGATGTTGTGTCCAGCCAATGTCAGTAAGTGCACTGTTACGTATGTCCCACATCTGAAATTGTGTCATTGGCAATGACACAATTTTACTTTCCACGTTTTCAATACCTTGTAATTGTGCCCTCGTTGATGACACAATTCCGGCATCCTTATAAGTTTCAAAAAACTGACGCATACGGTACAAGCCCCTACGGTTAAATCCTTTGAGTTCGGGATGTTCCAGTTGAATAAAATCAGCCAATTCATCTACGACTTTATCGCCCCATTGAGCTCCATTTATTTTTAGAGAAATGTAATATCCTACATTCCAATACAGATTGATCAATTCTTTATTTACAGCGCGATAAGCCGAAACTTGTGCCGATCGGATCAGCGAAACTATTTCAACAAAACGATTATCCATGTTTTAAGTCATTTAAGAGTTGTAAAGCAGTCTGAAACGACTTCTCCAGATTTTCAATAATCGCCTTTCTATCATACACCATTTCTTCCACTTTCTTATTCGGATTCTTAATATCCAGATCGTAATTGCGGTCAATAATGGCTTGTATGGGCACTTTCCAGGCTACTTCACTTTCTTCACGCCTGTTCCACCATTGTTTAATGGGTTCAAATTCTTCTAAGCGTATGGGCTTGGTTTTGCTGTAGGCTTTCTGTCCATCGGGCAAGGTGTGTTCGTAATACCATACCTCTCTGGTGGCGGGTGCTGAGCCTGCCGAAGTACCCTTTTCAAAAAAAATCAAATTGGTATTTACGGTGGCATAAGGGGCAAATACCGATTGGGGCAGTCGCACAATGGTATGCACATTACAATCTTCCAGCAGCTTTTGCCTTACCCGCTGCTTTACGCCATCGCCGGTGAGGCTGCCATCGGGCAATACAATGCCTGCCCGGCCGCCATCTTTCAGCAACTGTATAAAGAGAATCAGAAACAAATCGGCACTTTCTTTGGTGCGGTAATTCAACGGGAAATTGGTTTCCATGCCATCGCCCACCACACCCCCGAAAGGCGGATTGGCCACAATAATGTCCACCCGGTCTTTTTGTTTGATGGAGTTGTATTCGCGGCTCAGGGAATCACCGTTTACAATCTGCGGCACTTCAATGTCGTGGGTAATCAGGTTTACCACGCTCAGCATAAAGGGCAGGGGCTTCAGCTCGCCGCCAGTTACGGTAGCCTGCAGGATATTGCGGTCGTCAATGTTTTTTACCTGCGTTTTCAGGTGCTCGATGGCACACACCAGAAAGCCCGCAGTGCCACAGGCGGGATCGGTAATTTTTTCGCCCAGCCGGGGGTTTACCATATCCACAATAAACTGGGTTACAGCTCTTGGGGTGTAAAATTCGCCTGTGTCTTTTTTGGCAGCCAATCCCTGCAGAATCTCTTCATAAATCACATTAAAAACGTGATGTTCCTTGCTGCTGTTAAAGTCAATTTCGTTGAGTTTGTTAATGGCCTGGCGGAAGGTGGTTCCGCTTTTCATATAGTTGTTGGTTCCGTCGAAAATCTGACGTATGGTAATGCCCAGCCGGTCATCGGCCGCAACAGTCAGGTTTTTGAGCGAAGGAAAAAGTTTGTTGTTCACAAAATTGATGAGTTCATCGCCGGTGATGCCTTCATCGTTTTCTGCCCAGTTGCGCCATTGCAATTCTGAAGGAATGGGCGATTTATATTTCGGGTTCAGAATTTCTTTTTCCTTGTCCTTGTCGTCGAAGAGTTTGAGAAATATCAACCACCCCAATTGTTCAATGCGCTGAGCATCACCGCTTAGTCCGGGGTCTTTACGAAAAATATCCCTGATTGATTTTATGGTACCGGCTATGTTGGTCATATTGTGTTCTTTTTTTTAAAGGGCTCTGTAGACTCCAGCGAAAGGTTCGTAAATTTTTGATACCTGATGTTGGATTCCTTGTTTCTATGTTAAATTCTTGCTTTGGTCACTTTTTCACGAAGGCCGCTCTCTTTCAGAAATGCAGTCACAAGCGGATTTATTTGGTTGTTCAGTAAAAGTTGACAAATTTAAGTAAGCCAATGATAATAATGGTGCAAAATTCCGGATTTTCTTGTTAAAACTCATTTTAAAGGTTTTATGAGCAGGTTTTGGTTATTTGATATTTCCAAAAAATCCCGAAGGGATTAAATGTTTGTAGAATAGAGAATATAGTGTAGAGGTGCGACCCCGATGGGGTCGTATAATCGTTTTTTTTGATTGTTTGCTTGCTTGTAAAACGACTTTGAGGACAAGTAACGACAGGTTCAGACCTGTCGTTACTTGTCGTTGGTGTCCTTGTTTCTATGTTCAATTCTTGCTTTGGTCATTCTTTCGCGGAGTCCGCCTTCTCTAAGAAATGCAGTTTCAAGTGTTTTTATTTGGTTGTTTAGTAAATAGCTGACAACCTTAATTAAGCCAATGATTACATTGGCGCTGATTTCAGGATTTTCATGTTCAATTCCTTTTTTAAAGGTTTCGTAAGTAGGATTTGGTATTTTATTCAGTTCGCGCAATCTTGCAACGTACCTGTGATCTTTGGGCCAAAGCACCAACTGCCTTGTTCTCAGAAAATCCTCGTAATCAATTTTTAGTTCTTCCAAAGAGGCTCTGGCAACATTGGTAAGTTTGATTTCCGTTTCTTTGGAAGTTCCGGATGCCATACTTGCTTCAGCGATATTTTGCTTGCCGCTTCTGGCTGCCTGCACCATCTGGTCAGCAGTACGGTCGTATTTTCTAAAATAACGATTGGTAAAGAACACAGTTGCATCATAAATAATTTCTGCCTTCTGATAAGTTATCAGTTTTCGGTATCCACCATGTTTTGGGATAAACCCTTCGTTGTTGTTTCCTTCCTGATTCATTGGTTATGAAGCCTTATACAATTCTTTCTCCAAATCCTTTACTGCTTTTTCATATTCCTCACGGCTGCCGAATGCCTTTATAATTTCGGTAACTGTTCCAAACTCATTGATTGGCGGCACTGTGAGGATTTGAATGTTCTCAATATTTTCAATGCCCTGGTCGGCGTATTTGTCAAGCAAAGCTTCAAGTACTTTACGGGCTTGTTCGCCATATTTGGTAAAGTAGTTGCGTTTTTTAACATTGTTTGCCCGTTCCTTTCTTGTTAAAGGCGGTTGGTCATATGCCACGTGGCAGATTAAATCAAACAGATCCACCTGCTTGTCAACGGCTTCATAAAGAGCCTCTACCATTACACCTTGTTCCACAAGCTCTGCAATAATGGCTTCTTTGCGGTCAGAGCTTTTCCACTTGTTCAGAAAATCATCAAGAGATGCAAACTGTTCCCTGATAATTTCTTTGGTGTGGTCTTTCAAGCTGGTGGTAATGGGTTTGCCGTGTTGGTCAAAATGCAACTCCCGGCTGATTAAAACCGTAACATCAACACCATTTACATAAACTTTTTGTCTTGGTTCGTTTGCAGTAGATGAGGGATATCCATTATCAGGATAGCGGATTTCGGGAACTGAGATTTCTATTTCTTCGCCTGTTTCAATGTCAATAATCGGTTCGGTGTTTTGTTCTTCTTCATCCACAATGCCGCTTAAGTCGGTTTCTTCAGCAACAGGTTTTACCCTGATCGGGTCACCGTCAAATTGCGGGTCGGCAAAAAGATCCGTTGCATTTCTGAAATCAAGAATGGTAAAATACAGCTTGCCGTATTCTTCATTGATTCGGGTTCCTCTGCCGATGATTTGTTTGAATTTGGTCATTGAAACTATGTTGCTGTCCAGCACAATCACCTTGCAGGTTTGAGCATCAACTCCGGTAGTCATCAATTCGGAAGTGGTGGCAATTACAGGATATTTTTCGTCGGGATTGATAAAGTTGTCTAATTCTCGTTTGCCCTCGTCATTGTCGCCGGTAATCTGCATAATGTATTTGTAGTTTCCGGCTACCAGATCGGGATTGTGTCTGGCCAATGCCGTCCGCATTCTTTCGGCGTGGTCAATGTCAACACAAAACACAATGGATTTGGCAAAGCGGTCGTAGCCTTTCAGAAATTCAGTAACTTTTTTGGCCACCATATCCGTTCTTTCTTCAATCACCAGATTTTTGTCGAAGTCTTTGCGGTTGTATATCCGGTCTTCAACCGGATTTCCGTCTTTGTCGGTTTTGCCCTGGTCGGGTCGCCAACCTTCGGCATCCACATTCAGTGCAACTCTCACCACACGGTAGGGGGCAAGGAAACCATCATCAATGCCCTGCCGCAAGGAGTAAGTATAAACAGGGTCGCCAAAATATTCGGTGTTGCTTGCTTCGCTGGTTTCTTTGGGTGTAGCAGTTAAGCCGATATGGGTGGCATTTTGGAAATAGGTTAAAATTTCGCGCCAGCTGCTGTCTTCTTTTGCACTGCCCCGGTGGCACTCATCAATTACAATCAGGTCGAAAAAATCCCTTGAAAACTGTTTGTAAACATTGGCTGCTTCGTCGGTTCCAGAGAGTCCCTGATACAATGCCAGATAAATTTCAAAGCTTTTGTCAATCTGCCTGTGTTTTACCACAGTCATTTTTTCTTTAAAATGTTTGAAATCACCTCTTCTTGTCTGGTCAATCAAAGCGTTTCTGTCGGCTAAAAACAGAATCCGTTTTTTGGCTCCGCTTTTCCAGAGCCGGTGTATTATTTGAAAAGCAGTGTAGGTTTTTCCTGTTCCGGTTGCCATTACAAGCAGTATTCTGTTCTGTCCGCTGGCAATGGCTTCAACGGTTCTGTTTACGGCAATTTGCTGATAGTATCTTGGTTTGCGGTTTGTTCCGTCAAAATAGTAGTCCTGCGATACAATTCTTTCAGCTTCGGGAGTTTCAATGCCTTTATACTTTTTGTATTTCTGCCACAGCTGTTCAGGGGCAGGGAAGTCGTCCAGGCTGATTTCCGTTTCAATGTTTCCGTCAGCAACTGTGCGGTCGTGAAATAAAAATCCATCTCCATTACTACTGAACACACAAGGAATATCAAGTATTTCAGCATAGTCCAAAGCCTGCTGTATTCCAGCTCTTATTGAATGGTTGTTGTCTTTGGCTTCGATGATAGCAATGGGAATATTCGGTTTGTAATACAGAATGTAATCAGCTCGTTTTCTGCTTCCTCTTGCTGTAATTTTTCCCCTGACGTAAATCTTACCATCAGTAAAAGAAACTTCCTCCAATATCTGCAATTGCTTGTCCCAACCTGCCTTTTCCAAAGCAGGAGTGATAAACTTGGTGCAAATGTCTCTTTCAGATAAACTCTTTTTACTCATATCTTTACACTATATCAGAATTTGGTCAAAATACGAATTATTGTTGGTGACCCTATGGCTTTCTTCTGCAAAAAAGCCGCTCTTCGGGCTTTGAAAAAGGCCGGTTTTGTATAATGAGCCAACACCCGATGTGCCATTTGTGCGCTGTCAGTCTCTTTACATCAACGCATATCAGTTAAATTTACGCAGCACAATGTATAGCTCCGCCTTTTCCACTCGCACCACAATTACCCATTCAAATTCATTTTTCACTACAAATATAACATTTCTTTAAATATACAACCCTGGTATCAGATTTTTTCAAAGCTAAGGGTTATGGTATGCTAAGGTGAGTCAGCGGCAGATGTGGTAGGCGATTGACTTGTGAGTTGGAAGAGATAATGGGAGAGGTCGCTTGTCTCGGGAGCGCGCAGCGAAAACGAGAGTGATCGGAGGTCAGAAATCAGAGATCGGAGATCGGAGGTCAGTGGACTGAAGTCAACAGTCTAAGAACTTAATATGAAACCCATTATACATTAGACTTTAGACATTAGACATTTGAAGTCGGAGGTCACTTGTCTCGTGAGCGCGCAGCGATAACGGGAGAGGTCGGAGATCGGTGGTCAGTGGTCTGAAGTCAACAGTCTAAAAGCTTAATATGAAACCCATTAGACATTTGACATTAGACATTAGACATTAGTTCAGAGGTCACTTGTCTCGTGAGCGCGCAGCGATAACGGGAGAGGTCGGAGATCGGTGGTCAGTGGTCTGAAGTCAACAGTCTAAAAGCTTAATATGAAAC
>JANJXJ010000086.1 GCA_024709105.1 Lentimicrobium sp.
CAGGAGAGAGTAATGCTGCTTTAACTCATAAAGGGAATTGGAAACTTAACGGCAATATTCTGATACTGAACAGTGATCTGCAACCCGATTTTAAAACAGATGATTATCGGGTTAGCCAATTGCAAGCAGTCAGTGATTCAGCTACAACCATTTTAATCACCAATGAATCAGGCCAGCCTTTGCCCGGGGCTCGCTGCATCGCCTGGCTAAATGAAGAAACCTTCGAAAGTTTTACTAATCTCAATGGTGAGGTTTTTTTTCAATTAAAATGTCCCGATAAATTAATGGTTTCATTCCCGGGATTTAAAACGGCATTGTTTGAAAACAACCATACCCAACACCACGACTTTGTTTTTGCCCTGAAAGAGCAATATATTAACTGGCAAAGTTTTACAAATAAAGAACTAATAGTTAAAGGTAAAAGATTGTATTGTACAAAACCGGACAGAGTTAAAAGGAAGCACTCCTTGTTCAGAATTAAGAGCTTCTACAAAAAGATCAATACTTGAAGTTTTTTCTGAATGAATGAGTTATAGTTGCTATTGAAAAAAAGATCACTGCTGATGATATTTTATTTCACAGAAACCTATGCTTTAAGTTTGTAAATTTGTGGTAATCCCCAAACCCGAATAATACGTAAACACATTCTGATGGAAGAAAAATCAGGAAATACCAGACTTGAAGATGTTCTTGATGAGCTGGGTTTAAATCATGAAACCTACGCAACCAACAAAACGTTGGTGTTGTCATCAGAAGCACGCCATATTAATACCCGTTGCGTGATAGCACCACTTGGAGAATCTATTTATTTTATTGCTTATGATTCAGGAACATCAAGCCGGTTTACCGGCATTTATTCAACTATTGAGCTCCCCGAAGAAGCAGAATACAAAGTTTACAAAAGGAGTTGGTTTGATAACTTCATTATATTCAAAAGCAGACGCAGCGGGATTAAATACATTGATGATCATCTGACCATTGTTGCCAATAAATGGGACATCGCAAAGCAATTTAGTGCTGAAAATGTTGATCTTTTCCTGAAATTGAATGAGAAGGAGAGTTCCTTTTGTTTGATTTTGCAAAATAACTATCTCCCTGTAATCGGGATGTTTAAGGATAAAAAGGTAATTGGCGTTGAAACTTACCGATGGCTGTTTAAAAAGGAAGATATTATTCCATTGCTGGAGACTGGTCTCAGGCTTTTGAATAACATTAAACATAATAGCCTGAGGTAAGAGTAAAAAGATGAGATGGCGAATTTTTGCCAATTTTAAGTTGATTGGCTGCTCATGGTGCTCATTTACAGATCCGGCATTTTAATTATCCGGGATAGAAACCTGATTTTAAATCTGATTTTATATAGCAGGAAGTATATTTCTGATCAGTGTTAATAATCCATAAATATTTGCATCATTTTTGTTTGAGCCAGTGGGGTTAGTTAATTTTACTGCCCGATGTAACTATTATTGATTTAAGTGCGTTTTAATAATCTGAACTAACTGTATGCAAAGTAAACTTTTGTTGTTTCTGGTTCTGATGTTCACAGGACATTCTCTGCATGCGCAGGGTTTATCCGGAAAAATAACTGACGATAAAAATGCAGCCATTCCATGGGCTACGGTTTTTGTCAAGGAATTGATGTTTGGAACGGTGGCCAATCAGGAAGGGGAGTTCGAAATAAAGATTCCGGCGGGCGAATATACCGCAGTTTTCCAAAGTATGGGTTATCAGGCTGAAACCATAGCACTGAAAGTTGGAGCTAAGGCACAATCAATGCACATAGTTCTGAAGCCTATGGTTTACAACCTGTCGGGGGTAGTTGTGAGCAGCGATGGCGAAGATCCTGCCTATGGCATTATGCGAAGGGTAATTCAAAAAGCACCGCAATATGCAGCTATGGTGCGTTATTACAAAGCAGATGTATATATCCGGGGCAGTCTTGAAATCAATTCCATATCAAGGATGGTAAAATGGATGGCTAAAGACGATCTGAAAGAAGCCAATATAAAGGAAGGCGATGTTTATCTTGAAGAATCGGTGAATGAAGTGGAATACACAGCGCCGTCAAAAATAAACCAGCGGGTTAAGTCCATCCACAGCAATTTTCCTAAAACTGACGACAGTAAGTCTTCTTCGGCAATTGGCTATATTTCAGGTAATCTCTATAAGTCCGATGCTTTTGGAAATGCATGGTCGCCATTTGTTCCTGGTGCTTTTAGCCATTACCGCTTCAAACTCGAAGGCACTGAGGTAAATGGAAATGTTTTGGTTTATAAAATTAAAATTATACCTAAAGGCAAAGGTCCAAAGTATGTACGAGGTTATGTTTTTATAATTGACGGGCTTTGGTGCATCTACAGCATTGATGTTCAGGTTGAAGAGCAATTGGGCGTGGATATTCAATTGGCACAAACCTTCGGAGAGGTAAAACCTTCGGTTTGGCTGCCTGTGAGTAACCGGTTTAAGCTCGATATGGACCTGATGGGAAATTCAGGAGGATTTTTATACAATACTTCCATTCGTTACCACAGCCTTAATGTTAATACAGCCTTTATTCCCAAAGCAGATGCCATTCCTCAGGAAATGAAGCAGCCGGTGAGTAATTCCAAAGTAAATGATAAAGTTAAGAAACTATCAGCTAAAACTGAAAAATTAGAGGCAAAAGAAGACTTAAGCACTGCCGAAGCATACAAGCTAGCCCGTATCCGGAATAAAAAGGAAACCATCAAGGTGCGGGATTCTCTCAGAAATAACCATGAGTTTGTTGAGAATTATAAAACTACCATAGACAGCAATGCTTTGCGCACAGATACTGCATTTTGGAATAACATAAGGCCTATACCACTGGCAAGTAATGAGTTGCTCAGTGTTCAGCGAAGCGATTCGCTTCTGCTCAGGAGAAGTAGTTCAAAAGATAGCCTTGTGCAAAAGTCTGCATTCAGAAAGCTGTCTTCAGCATTGCTTTTTGGAGGCTTCTACGATTTTGATTCGGTAAACAGGCTTAGTACACAGGGTTTTATAAATCCTTTCGGACTGGCATTTAATACTGTGGATGGATTTGTTTACTCAGGAAGCTTTGAATTTATCCATAAAAAAAGAAGCCGGTATGAATGGAAAACCGGGTTTAAACCCTCATATGGATTTTCTTCAGGAGATTTTATGTGGCAAGCCTACTCAGGTTTTGAAGGCCTGGGTAAGTACAAAAACACATTCAGAATCAGTGGAGGTTCTTTGCATTCGGATTACAATCCTGAGGGTGGCCCGCTGGGCATCGAGAACTCAATATCTTCGCTTTTTTTCAGGCAAAATTTGTCTCGTTTGTTAAAGCAGGATTATATTAAGTTCGAATATTCCGTTAAGCCATTTTTCGGTGCCGGGCTTAAAACTTCATTGGTTTATGCAAAAGCAGGTCAGCTGAAAAATCAGAGCGATTTCTCATTCTTTTACCGGGATGAACGCATTTACGGGGAAAACAAGCCTTCAAATGCAAATTACATAATGGGGAATCACAGCGATCTGATTCTCGATGCAGAATTCAGTTATCGCCACTTCAGGTATTATTTTATTAAGGATGGAATAAAAATTCCGCGTCGTGGACTGAACCGAAGCCCGGAATATTTTGTGAGTTTCAAAAAGGCTTTTGTCAACTATCCGCTAAGCTCCGATTTTACCTTACTCAGGTTGGGACTTAGGCAAGATTACTACTTTAGCAGCGGATCTAATCTGAAATATGAAGCAGTTTATTCGAAGTTCTTAACAAGGGACAGGATATTTTTTGACGACTTTATCCATTTTAATGCTCAACCACTTGTGCTCACGGGGAAAGACTTTTTTTCTGCATTTCAATTGATTGATTATTACGGTAAAAGTACTTCAGACGGGGCTTTACAGGCAAGTGTGGCTTATACTTCCGGTTTTCTTATGCTTACACGCCTGCCTTTGCTCCGTAACCGTTTGTGGCAGGAAAGTTTCTCATTATCCATGCTGGGTCTGAGTGCCGATGATTATCACCTGGAAGCTGGTTACGGAATCGGGAATAGTTTGTATAAATTTGGAGTTTTTATCGGAACCAATTCAGATAAAGACTTTTTGGTCGGAGGAAGGATTGCAATTCCGATATTTACCTCAAAACAAGTTACGGTGGGCATGTAACCTGTGAAAATCACTGAACACCAGTTTTAGTACGAATGCAGAAGTTAAAAGTTATAATTGCTGGAGGCGGACCTGCCGGAATGATGGCAGCCTGGCAACTTGCCGGAGAATTTGATGTACACCTGTTCGAGAAAGAAAAAATGCCCGGACAAAAATTTCTGGTAGCAGGGAAAGGCGGACTTAATCTTTCAAAGTCTTTGGCAGCTACCAGCATGATGCAACGATATCTTCCGCAGGGTGTTATGGATTCCATACTTCAGGATTTTGGCCCTGAGGATCTCAGGAAATGGTTTGAAAATATTGGTATTGAAACCTTCACCGGCAGCAGCGGAAAAATCTTTCCTGCCAAAGGAACATCGCCAGCCCGGGTGCTCAGGGCTATTTTAAATTCCCTGCAAAGCCGGGGAGTGAAGGTTCATCTCAATACCAAACTTATTTCATTCAGCAGGGAAATGCAGTTTGGTTTTGAAAGTGAAGGGAATAGGTTCGAAATGTCGGCTGATTTTGCAGTGCTGGCATTGGGTGGTGCTTCGTGGCCTGTGACAGGCTCTGACGGAAAATGGACTGAGATGTTTTTGAAAAACGGCGTCAATACACTGAAATTTCAGCCGTCAAACTGCGGAGTAAATATTTTATGGCCCGAAAATATCAGAAATTATCATGAGGGAAAACCTCTAAAAAATATAAGAATATCTGCAGGAAATCTTTCGGGGAAAGGGGAAGTCCTGATTACAGAATATGGTCTCGAAGGAAGTGCTTTGTATGCAGTAATACCAGCTGTAAGAAAATTATTGAGTCTTCACCAATCAGCTTTTATTTCCCTCGATTTTAAGCCGCTGATTGAAGAGGATGTTCTTACTGCAAAAGCTGAGAAATTGTTGCCCGGTACCAGGAATTACGCTGAAACATTCAAACTTGATGTAATTCAAATGGCACTTATTAAGTCATATACAAGCAAAGAGACCTTTCAGAATCCATATAGTTTTACCAAAGCAATAAAAATGCTTAAAATTCCGGTTGTTTCGCTGCGCCCAATAGAAGAAGCAATTTCATCGGTGGGAGGATTGCCTTTGGATGAATTAAATGCAGATTGGTCGCTGAAGACTTTTTCTGAGATATTTATAGCCGGCGAAATGGCAGACTGGGATGCACCTACCGGCGGGTATCTGTTGCAGGGTTGTTTTTCGTCTGGTGCATATGTGGCAGATCAAATAAAAAAAAAGTCCGCTTTTAAGCGGACTTAATATGTTACAAACCTAAAAACCTATTCAGGTTGCTGCGATTTAATGTCAGTAGCCTTAGCTTCTTCCATAATAATATCATAGGCGTATCCCGAACCAAAATCCCTGTTCAGATAAACAGTTCCTTCAAATGTTGCGATATCGCCTGTCTTTACAACATCCTGGGTAGTAATGGTAAGATCATAGTTTTTCCCATCTCCGGTTCCATCCTGAATATGCACCCAGTTCTTTCCCATAATATTTTGATTAAACTTAACAACCAGACCTCTTACCAAAACTTTCTTTTCAGAAAATTTGTCTTTGTTGCTGAAAATTTCTGCGAGAGTACTGCCTCCTTCTACATGTTCAATTTCAATTCCACTCACCTGTTCTGCTGTTGTGTGACTGTTTTTTGAATTGTTCCCCATGTCGGGAGAGGTTGATGGATCCTGCACAAAATAAATTAATGGAAAATCCCGGTTAAGTTCCTTGCTGTGGAAGTCTTTCATCTCAAGTGCGTCGGTGTAGTAAAGCACATCGCCAGGTTTGACTTCGCGGGCTGTAATTGCAATCCAGTATTTGGTGCTGTTCTCAAGAACCTGAAGGTAAGTGTAATTTGAAGTCTGAACTACTTCGATTACACTCACGCCATGCATACCTTCGGGAAGCTCCTCCGAAACGGAATTCCCACCGCGGTTGCATGAAGACAAAATTATTCCTGCTGAAAGAATTGCGAGAAAAAGTGAAAAATGCTTTTTAAACATTGTTGTTGTTTTTTTGTGAATAAACAGTGTTCTGTTCTGATTAAACCCTCAAGCGGCCATATTGTTGAATTATGGACTTACTTTACGGATAACTTTACATTTCCTGCGGTTTTTTCATCTTTAACCTGAAGAATGTAAATTCCGGAACTTAGTTTAAGGTTTTGGAACAAATCGTTCAATAGCAATTGTGATTTACCAGCAGGCAAAGCAATGTTTTCGCTATAGGCTGCGAGGCTGCCGCTTTCATCAAAGAGGCTGAATGTAAGGGCAGATTGCCTTTCCAAATTTAAGTTTATGGTTGTTTCATTAGTAACAGGGTTAGGAGAGACAGTAAGGTTAAGTTTGCTGATGAGTTGTGACCCGGTAATAATGAATTCGAAAATCAGATGCTGATTCTGGTTGTCAATAATAGTATCAGCCAAAGAGGCAGACCCTGAGCCAAAATTTGCAGTGCCCAGATAATGACCAAAAGCAACATCAGGAAAAACAACAGAATCGTTTACAATTGTACCCGAAAGATCTCCTTCGGGGCCAGTAATAACAAATGAGGTTCCGTTAAGCGGGCCTCCGTATTGGTCAACAGATTTGCAAATCAGGTCTCTGCGAAGAGGCATCAGTTGAAAATTTACATCCACTGTCGACATGCCAGGCTGAACCGCAACATTGAATAATGTCTGGCTGAGTGTATATGTGTGAGTGGCTGTAACATCGTGATTCCCTACAGGTAATTCCATGAAATAGAATCCATTGGCATTGGGATTTGTTGTAACTCCTGACGATACAACAGTAACTTCAGTAAGATCATAAAGATCTCCTGCTATGCTTACATATCCTTGAATATAACCTGTGGTTGAGACCGGAACCAGAGTAAAATCAATTCCCGGCGTAGTTTCACCCGGATTTACCATAATATTTGATCTGATCTGACTGACATAACCATCCAGAGAAGCTTCAACATCCCATACACCAACTGATGCTTCAATGGAATAGAAGCCATTTGCATTGGGGTTGGAGGTGGCATTGCCAACAGAAATGATGGCATCCTCAACATTGCCGGTTCCGCCTGAAAGAGTTACCATACCTTCGATGTAACCAGTGGTAGGGATAGCCTGTAGGGTAAAGTCTACCCCTGAAGTAGTCTGATCTTCAAGCACTACCACATTGCTGACAGATCCAGGGTAATAGCCAGCCAGTGTTGCAGTAACCGTATAGGTTCCTGTAGGTACAGTCAGAAAATAAAAACCGGTAGGGTCGGGATAGGTGGATTCATTTCCTGCAGTTATTACCACCTGAGTAAGATTTCCGGTACCTCCATCCAGGGTAACTTGTCCCTGAATACTTCCAAATGTAGGATCCCATGCACCAAGTAAGCCTTCCAGAAGTAGATTCTGAGCAAATACATCAGTATTTCCAAGGCGATTGTCTTCCCAGGCAACAATCCATTGGTTATTCTGAAATTCATTGATTACAGTATGCACCTTTGAAGAAGATGAGGAGCTGACAGTTACATGATTCCCGGGCCACACAAAAGAGCCGTCCTGTGCAATGCGCATGGCTTTCAGATGGGCCGCACTTCCCGAAACCGCTTCATCATAAAGGACTATCATGTCGGTAGGTGTATTGCGGGCTGCAAGCGGCGTTATGCTTGTGGCTGATAAAGGAATAAATGACATTCCTGAAGCCCCCCACTGTCTGTCGCCTGCAGCATTGAATTTCTGTCCAAAAATTCCTTTCTGGCTCTGAAGCCCATTCATTTCATTCCAGTAAACAAACACATCGGAGGAGCCGGGGGGGCAAGCCAGGTAAGGGTAAAAATGATTAAAGCCTGAAGCTGTTGATGCTTCAACTCCATTGGCAGGAAATTGAATTTGTCCGGAACTGTTAACATGATGAACCCATACTGATGACATCATATTATTGTCGCGGTCATCGTGCCAGGCAATATAAAAGCCATCGCTGCCATCGTTAATAAATGGGAAAATCTGAGTCCATGCAGAAATGCCGCCAGCATTAGAAATGGTGGCAGGTGCAGGCCAGACTGGATTGCCGCTTGAATTGTAACGCTGTGCAAATACATGGCGGGTAGGGGCATTGGGAGGTCCGCTGTCGTTGAAATATTTAAGTATTATATCATCTGTGCCAACAGGCAGCATCTGGGGCCAGTTGAGTGTATTGGCCGAACTGAGTGTAATGCCATTATCTCCCCACTGCTTTACACCGGCTGCATTAAGTTTTTGCATAATAATTACATCACCCGAAGACCATGCAAATACTGAATTGCCAGCCTCAGTTGTAACCACTTTTGGCGCGGCATTAAACTCTGAATTGTTCGACAGGGCAATTCCATCGTTACCCCACACAAATGTGCCATCGGGTGAAATCCGGTAAGCATAAACATTGTTATTTCCATTTCGTATGTCTTGCCAGGTAAGGATGCAATGATTATTGATGTCGGCAGCCATATCCCAGTCGGTGAGCCATGTCATTGCTTCATTATCGCTGATGAGAATGCCATTGTCAGCCCAAAGTGTATTTCCCTGGTTATCAAGCCGCTGAAGCCGTACATTGTAATTGCCTCCTTCGTTTGAGAAAAAGCCAATGTAGCTGTCGCCATTGGGGCAGGTGGCGATTTTGGGGATTGCCTGTTCGCCGGCTGCCGATGAAATTACATTGTTAACAGCCGGATTGTCACTCCATTGCCCGAAAAGCGACATCTGCAAAAAGGCTGTCAGCATTAAAGTCAGGTAAAAAATTTTCATCGTTCTGGTGTTGCTTAATGCCATTTCAAAAATGTATATGGCATTGATTAATAATTAATTGCTCATATTCTGATTTTAAAACAGAGCAATTGAAAATAAACTCTAAAAATTACGGTTAAGGTACAAACTTTTTTAATGAAACATCTACTTAGTAAAACATTTTATTAACATTCTTTGATAAATGATTCAGCCCTTTTATAATGTCTGATTTCTTTTGGTATCAGATTTAACCCCAATGCCTGATTCAAAGATTTTTTGAAATTGGTTTTTAAAATTTATTTAATTGATAGGCAATCAATGTAAAATGTTTGTTATTTGACAATAGTAAAACAACAAAGTAAACTTATAGTGTTGTATATTCGCAGACTGTAAAAATTAAGGGATGGAATTTCAGGGAAAATGTTTCTGGATTACAGGGGCTGCATCCGGAATGGGTAAATCACTGGCTGTTCTGCTGGCTGCTTTTAAGACCCGGCTGATTCTTACAGACCGTGATGAGCCGGGATTGCAGGAAACAGCGGCTTTGGTTAGTGCAGCCGGTTCTGAATCCATAGTCAGGAAACTTGATATGTCTGACATGGTGCAGATCAGGGCTGTAGCTCATGAAATACTGGATACGGAAAAAAAGGTAGATGGTTTGTTTCAGTTTGCAGGCATAAGTCAGCGTTCTTTGGTCGCAGAAACTCCAGAGGAAAATGAACGCCTTATTATGGAAATAAACTACTTTGGAACGATAGCCCTGGCCAAAGCAGTACTACCGGCCATGATACAAAATGGAGGGGGATTGTTATCGGTTACTTCCAGTTTGGTGGGTAAGTTTGGTTTTCCTTTCCGCTCTTCATATTCTGCTTCCAAACATGCTTTGCATGGATATTTTGAAAGCCTCAGGGCCGAGAATGTAAAAAACAACATCCGCGTTTCCATCTTGATTCCCGGACGAATACAAACCAATATTTCGAAGTTTGCACTTGATAAGGAGGGTAAGGAATATGGAAAAATGGATCCCGGGCAAGCCAATGGAATCACTGCTGAAAAAGCTGCAAGGCAAATCCTGAGCGGGTTAAAAAAAGAGAAAAAAGAAATACATGTTGGTGGTAAGGAGCTGCTTATGCTGCAAATCAGGCGATTCTTTCCCGGATTGTTGTATTATCTGGCAGGCAGAATAAAACCAGTTTAGTTAACAGAATTCAAACAAAAACGAAAAAAATAGTCAGGGATGGCAAAGCAAATTAACGGCATTCAGCAACTTGGCGTGGGCGTAACAAATATTCATGAAGCATTTGCCTGGTACAGGAAATACTTTGGAATGGACATTAAAATGTTTGAAGAAGCCGCAATGGCAGAGCTAATGCTTCCGCACACTGAAGGTGAACCGAGAGAGCGTCATGCCATTCTAGCGCTCAATCTTGAAGGGGGTGGAGGTTTTGAAATCTGGCAGCATACCGGTAAAATACCTGAACCACCTAAGTTTGAAGTTCAGTTTGGTGATCTTGGAATTTTTGCAGGAAAACTCAAAACCACTGATGCTGAAAAAGCTTTTCAGCAATATAAGAGCTGGGGAATCAATCTGATAACAGATGTTACAGAAAGCCCTGACAAACGCAAACATTTCTATGTTTACGATTTGTACAATAACATTTGGGAAGTATGCGAAGAGCCGGTCAGATACAAAAAGCAAAAGTCAGTGAATGGAGGTGTTTACGGAGCTGTTATCGGCACCAGTAATATCGAAGAGAGTTTAAGGGTTTATCAGCAGATTCTTGGGTATGATCAGGTGGTATATGACCTGGCAGGACAAATGCCCGACTGGAAAGGATTGCCGGGAGGAGAAGGAAGTTACAGGCGGGTTTTACTGAAACATTCTAAGAAATACAACGGTGCATTCAGCCCGGTGTTTGGTCCGTCATGTATTGAACTGGTGCAATCTCTGGACCGGAAACCTAAAGGTATTTTTGAAGGGCGTTTGTGGGGTGACCCCGGCTTTATCCACTTGTGTTTTGATATAAATGGAATGGACGACCTGCGCGAAGAAGTGAGGGATAATGGATTCCCTTTTACAGTAGACAGTGCTTTGGATATGGATACTTTCGACATGGGAGAAGCTGCCGGAAGTTTCAGTTACATACAAGCGCCCGAAGGCACTCTCATTGAGTTTGTTGAAACACATAAAATTCCGCTGGTGAAAAAACTTGGCTGGTCACTCGATCTTACAAAAAGAAAGCCAGGACCTTTACCCAACTGGATATTTTCGCTTTTTGCAGTAATGAGAGTTAAATAGTAAATGTGTATTAGTTTGATTATTAGTTAAATACATTCTCTTTTTATGGGTGCTTTATACCCATTAAACTCATTTTATAAAGTGTTACAACCTTCTCAGAACTAAAATCAAAGATGTTTGAACCACAGGTTTATGGATTTCTTTTTCCTGAATTAAGGCAAACCTCTGCTTTTTAATTTCCTGAAGGAACTCCATCTCTTTTTGATGCAAGATTCACCTTTTTAGAAAACTTCTACGGTAACAATTCATTCATTACTTCAAGGCAGCATGTCTGATAATAAAAATTTGAGATATACTTGCTTTATGATTTCAATCTTCGTACATTTATGCTTATAAACCAACACATTACACCATGAAAAGTAAATTTTGTTTATTGGTTCTTATGGGAACAATGATAAACTTATTATCATTTGCCCAGATTGAAAAAGGTAATGTCTTTTTCGGAGGTTCTTCGAACTTAAGCTTCTCTGCTGGTGCAGAAAAGGTGAAAACCGGCAGCACCACCAATGATGGCTACAAGTATTCCAGTTTTAATTTCCAGCCTGCAGTCGGGTACTTTGTAATTAACAGACTACCAGTGGGTTTATTTGTGGATTTAAGTTTGTCAAAACAAAAGTCTGAGGACCCTGATGTAGTATCCTCATATTCATATGCTATGATTGGGCCTTTTGCAAGGTATTATGTTACTGATATCAATGGTTTCATGCCGTTTGGTGAGATAAAACTGGGTATAGGGTCAGGAAAGTCAAATTACGAATACAACGGGTCTGAGAATGAGGAAAAGTACAGCATGACTCATGTATCTGTTGGTGCTGGAGCTACATATTTTATCACGGAAAACGTGGGTATTGACTTTTTGATTAATTACGCATTGGATTCAGAGAAATATGATGCGCCTTCAGGCGAAGACCGTGCCGAAAATGATAAAATAACATACAAATACAGTGGAATAGGTTTTAAACTTGGGTTTGTAATATCGTTGGGTAAATAGTTATTCAACTCCTGTATTGCTAATTAGCTTATTATTAGAACTTTGTAAAACCGGGTGCAGGCCAAAGCTGCCCGGTTTTGTTATTTATAGCCAGGCAAACGCTGTAATGATGACACATTCTAGTGTTTAAAGTGTTTATAAAAGTTCAAAGTACTTACTTTTGCTGTTATTATTTTCTTTTTCGAATTATCATGTTAACAAAACAATCATGTCGGAAAAATTAACAAAGGAAAAACGATTTCAGTATGTAATTGAATGGTTTGAAACCAACATGCCTGTTGCCGAAACCGAGTTGCATTACCAAAATCCGTATCAACTTATTGTTGCGGTTATATTATCTGCACAGTGCACAGATAAAAGGGTGAATATGATTACACCCCGTTTTTTTGAGGTATATCCTGATGCAGAGTCATTATCTGATGCTACTGCTGAGCAGGTTTTTGAAGTTATTAAATCATGCTCATATCCCAATAACAAAGCAAAACATCTTGTGGGAATGGCCAATATGCTAATTAAAGACTTCAATGGCATTGTTCCCAATAATTTGGAATTGCTGCAGAAGTTGCCCGGAGTTGGCCGAAAAACAGCCAATGTTATTTTGTCGGTTGCTTTTGATAAACCTGCAATGGCAGTAGATACGCACGTTCACAGAGTTTCTGCTCGTATTGGTCTGACATACAGGGCTAAGACTCCGCTGGAAACCGAAAAACAACTTGTAAAATTTATTCCCGAAAACAAACTGGCCATTGCGCATCATTGGCTTATTTTACATGGCAGATACGTTTGTAATGCCCGAAAACCTGATTGTCTTTCCTGCGGATTAAAAATCTGGTGCAGATATTATTCTGAAAAACTGAAGTCTAAATAGCAGATGCAGACTCTAGTCGCTTAAAATATTGTCTAAAAAACCAGGTATGCTCAGGTAGATTATTTGTTTTGTATACCTGAAATAAAATCGGATGGAGTGGTGCCGGAAAACCTTTTAAATGCTGCATTAAAACTGGATTTTGACCCAAATCCTACCATTTGCGCGATACCGTAGATTGAATATTTCAGGTTTTCATTATTGATCATCAGTCTTTTGGCTTCTTCGATCCTGTAATAATTTATAAAGTGATAGAAGTTTTTTCCGAAATGAACATTTATAGCCTGTGAGATGTATTTGGTGTTGGTATTTAGCTTCATAGCAACATCATCAAGGCTTAAACTGGGGTTTCTGAAAATCTTTTCTTCTTCCATCAATTTGATCAAGCCTTCTACCAGTTTGGTTTTTAACTCTTCCTGAAGGGTTGATCCTGCATATTTTTCCGGATTGGAACTTTCAATAACAACAAATTCCTGCTCAACAACCGAACTTTCGGGGGAGAGGTTGTTGTTAACACCTTTTAATGATTCAATTTCCTGATTGTCAAATTGCTGATGCTCCAAAAATGAAGGAACCGGCATCACCTTTAATTCTTTCTGAGTCAAGCTGTAATAAGCCACCAGCAAAGTAATCAAAAGCATTGATATATTGTAAATAATAGGAGAAAAGTAACTACTGCCAATACTTGAAAAGTATAACAATTGATTGGCTACCAGAAAAAAGAAAAAGGAAAAGGCAATTACTTTAAACCATCCAAGGCTAAGGTTCTCAGTATAGGAATAATGATTGTCTATATAATCCTGATGCTTTCTGAAAATTCTGACAGATTTTATAAAATAGAAAACTACCTGAAAATTTAATACAATATAAATTCCTGAGATATAAACCAATGAAAAATAAGCACTTAGGGTTTGGTTGGCAGTCTCAGCAGGATTTTGTGAAACATAGCTGAGCTTAAGTTCATTGCCGGAAAAAATAAAGGGCGCATTAGCTGTAAGGTAAACAAAAGCCGGTAAGGCATGGAAAAGGTGTTTTGATTTAAAAGTAAATCCCGGCGTTGATACTGCTTCAAGAAAGATGTAGAATAATGGTGCAAATAAAAGAATAATGGGAAGGACAAACGGATATATGACTGAAATGGCTGAAAAATTCTGGACAGCATATAAAAAGTTAAACAGAAAGTATATGGTTGCCAGAAACTGGAAAACAGCCATAAGGAAAAGGTGTTTCCCACCGTTGCCAAACCACCTCAGAAGTAGTAAAAGCATCAATGTAAATGCCTGATAAACAGGCAAAGCGTAAAGTATATTGATGAGTAGTTTCATAAAGTAAATCCTTTACAAACCTAATAAAAATAAAGACTGAATGAAAGTTTGGCGCCATTAATAGCAATGTCTTCAACGAGTTTGTAAATCAAAACCAAAAGGAAAATGCTTCTTGCTAAAAAATAACCCTGGTTTTTTAGTATCGTGAATGAATATAAATGATGGGTTAAATGCGCAAAAGTATCAGAATGATTTTTCAATGTTTATTAATCGTATAAAGCTAAATATCAGATAACCATTGTATTAAAGAAGATAAGTTTGCATTTTGGGTTCTGATTCCTGAATCCGTACTCTTAATTTTTTATTGTTTTCTGTTTTCTGTTTTCATTTGTATCCGCTTCAAACTCTTTTAATGTTCAAAAAATCTGTTTTAAAATCAATTGGCTTAATGAAAAAGTATTTCACTTCATCTTTACTCGCGCTGCTCATTTTTGTGACGGGCAGTATTCAGGCTCAAACTTTTATTGAAGTAGGCAACGGCACCATACAAAATTCAATGC
>JANJXJ010000195.1 GCA_024709105.1 Lentimicrobium sp.
TTTTGACAAAGGGAATCTGATTATTCGCGGAAAAACACGGGTTGGGCACAGGACTTATTCTGCATATCAGCCGCCATCGTACGTGCATAAACTTTTTGAAGGTCATACCATTCTTGAACACCATCCGGGTGATATTTCGAATGGGAAACCACAGCAGGATATCTGGTTGGTAAAAATCAATAAGCCGGATAATTAATATCAAGAGGTGTCTCATTTTTATATGAAGTGATCTTTCAAGCCTGATAATCAATAGATAGCAGGTGTATTAATAATTTCAGAGCTTCTGCTGGTAACAAATCTGTTATTATTTTTATTGACTGCTTTTTAATTCCGCAAATATTATAGGCGCATATGCCGTAAAAATGCCGTAAAGAAACCACAACAATCAGGGACTCCGCAAAGTACTTTTGTCAAAAATTAAATCCGGTAAAATGAATCAATTAGGAAGCATTATCAGTTCAGCCCGAAAGGCCAAGGGCTTTTCACAGGAAAAACTTGCCGAAGAATCAAAAGTAAACCTTCGCACAATACAAAGAATCGAAAAAGGAGATTCTGTTCCTCATGGCGATACACTTCAAAGAATAGCGAAAGCTCTTCAATTACCATTAGAGGAATTATTAGAATCAGGACCCGAAATTAATTCAGCATATATTAAACTGATGCACTTTTCGGCATTGATATTCTTTTTTATACCACTTGGGAATATTTTTCTTCCGCTTATTCTCTGGATGGTGAAAAAGAAAACGATCAGAAATATTGACTTCTTTGCAAAAAATCTGCTGAATTTTCAGATTACCTGGACAATTATATTTTCACTCCCCATAGTTTTAATTTTTGTAAGCCGGGTTTTCAACATCAATATTGAAACCGGAGAAACCTACCTTAGTCCCTGGGCCATACTGGTCACATACCTTTTTTCCTTAGTCGCTTTAAATGCTGTCTATACTTTGGTAGTTGGGGTTGTGGTGAAGGAAAAGGCGAAGAATTACTTTCCTGTGGCCATCAGGTTTATTAAATAAAGCAGAAAAACAGCATCTGATCAAGAAAACAGATTCTATGATTTAAAGAATCGTTATTTATCTGCTCGTCAGGTGCAATTGCAAAAAATAAATTTCGGAGTGAAGTTTTGATACTTTCTTGCTATTATATTTCCTTTTGCGGTGAAAAAACTCTATTTATACCGCAAATTGTGCGGTGAAAAGGAGTATGTATATACACGAAAAAGAAAACTGGTTCAACTTTGTTTGGGACAACGAGAAAATTTTTCCAATATTAGCCGCTGTACGACATTTACAAGGTAGGTTGCTTGGGTGTATGGAAAGGCTTGGTTTCGATTTAATTGAAAGTGCAAAATTAGAATCTCTGGTTTTAGATGTTGTTGACACTTCAAGAATTGAAGGTGAATTTCTGAATCCAGAGCTTGTTCGCTCTTCCATTGCGCGAAAATTAGGAATTGAAGGAACTGAATATGTTTCGATACCTAGAAATATTGAAGGTGTAGTTGACGTACTGTTAGATGCAACTCAAAATTACGACAAAACACTTTCAGAAGAACGACTTTTTGGTTGGCACAACGCATTATTTCAATCCGGCTACAGTGGACATTTGAAAATTGATGCTGCACGTTACCGTTCGGTGGGCAAGAAAGTTGTTTCCGGTTCATTTGGTTGAGAAAAAGTACATTTTGAGGCTCCAAATGCCGGCCGGGTTATTAATGAAATGAACATTTTTCTTGATTGGTTAAACCAAAATAATCACACGGATTTATTGCTGAAATCAGCAATATCACATTTTTGGTTTGTAACCATTCACCCATTCGACGACGGTAACGGACGACTTGCACGAGCAATTATGGATATGTTTTTGGCACGCAGCGAAGGTAGTAAAATCAGATTTTACAGTATGTCGAACCAAATTTTCAAAGAACATAAGCATTACAACGAAATTATTGAAAAAACACAAAAATGAACAAGTGACATTACGAAATATTTGCTGTGGTTTTTAGATTGTTTCGAAAGAGCATTGAATTCTAGTAAAAACAATTTAGAAATTATACCCGACAAAGCACATTTTTGGGACAAACACAAATTCACATCCTTAAACGAGAGACAACGCAAAATAATCAACTATTTGTACGACAATTATGAAAATGAAGCCGGATTATTGAGAACTTCAAACTATGCGAAACTAGCAAACTGTTCGACAGATACAGCTTTGCGTGATTTGCAGGATTTGGTGAAGAAAAAAATCTTGAAATCAGAAGACACTGGAAAGAAAACCAATTATCTGATTATTAGTCCAAAAAATATACGAATTCCAAAAATATCGGCAACAAATTAAATACAACCAAGCACCAGCACCAAACGCACGCCAATGTTCACAGCCTTGCTGACGATCTCATAGCGGGTTTTGCGCCCGCATTAAATTTGTCTCTTTACGACAGCGAATACGCCCGCAACCTGCCCGTGTCCATAGCTTTGGTCGTTTTGAGAACTATAGGATTGTTTTTTAAGGTACTTAACAATATAATATGCTGTTGAGCCTGCAGTTTCCAGATTATTCTCAAAAACTTAAAGTTGAAATCAACAAAATATATTAAGAATTAGGTATTTTTGACTGTTTACTTCGGGTTACCATTACACTTTTACAAAAAAGGGTTAACAAATTTATTTCATACCAGCACAAAAATGACAGTACTTCTTTCAGCGCAAATTTTTGCATTTTTTACGGGGATAGTTATTTTATTTCAGGCTTGTCTGGCTGCCGGTCTGCCCTGGGGCGCAGCTTCCATGGGAGGCAAATACCCTGGAAAATATCCTCCGCGAATGAGGCTATTCGCTTTATTCAATATACTTGTATTAATTCTGATAACTGCTATTGTATTAAGCCGGGCCGGGCTGTTTTTGCCACAATGGATGCCAGTTGCAAAAATTGCTATTTGGGTGATTGTAGCCTTGCTTTTTGCTGGAACAGTTATGAATACAATAACGCCGAGTAAAATAGAGCGGGTCTGGGCTCCGGTTGCTCTTATTCAAATGATAACAAGTGCTATAATTGCTCTGAGCTGAAAATCAAAAATTATTAATTGGGAATTTCAACGAAGTGAATCATTAATTTAAGCCAAACAGATTGACCATTCTTATGCCGGGTTGCTGCCATTATATAAACCTGCCAAAGAATTTGTTCTAGCATTTTAATTAAAACCGGTTGTTGGCTGCTTTACAGACTAAACCGGTTGTATGAGTCTGCCCATTCTTTTAAAGGAATCACAATTGCACTCAGGCAGTTTGACATTCTTGGCCTTTGCTCCACTTTTCTTACTTTTGCGATTTCTTAAAGGAATTGTTATGTCGGCTTTTGAACCTACCCGTTATAAGTTGCAGTCGGTGGCTGCCGGAAATATTTTTGAAGACAGCGGCTGGCTGCTCGATGCTCCCGGGGCTGAAAAACCAAGCCTGATAAGGGCCATTTACGAGAAAAAGCAACTCAATCTGCGTGGAAACCAAGCCGGTATTTACACTTTTGCCGATTGGCTGCCCATTGTACGAATGTTGCAAGGGTCATCGGCTCCGGTTACCTATAAAAGTGAAGGGTTAGCCAAAGCCCTGGGTTTGAGTAACCTTTGGATTACCTTCAGCGGATACTGGCCCGAACGTGAAGCAGCAATGACTACCTGTTCTTTTAAGGAAACCGAAGCCTACACGGTTTGTGGAAGGATGCCGGGCACTCAGCATCAGGTGCTTGTAGTAGCTTCTGCCGGAAACACAGCGAGAGCTTTTGCAAAAGTTTGTTCAGATAATAAAATCCCCTTGCTGCTTTGTGTTCCGCACGATTACATCAATGCATTGTGGTTCGAAAAACCGCTCAACTCATGTGTAAAGCTGGCGGTTACTGCACATGGCAGCGATTATTTTGATGCCATTCACTTGTCGAATCTGGCAACTCAATGTGAAGGTTTTTTGGCTGAAGGTGGCGCCAAAAATGTTGCCCGCCGCGATGGAATGGGCACTACAGTACTTTCTGCGGTAACTACCATCGGCCAGATTCCTGAATATTATTTTCAGGCAGTGGGGAGCGGAACAGGTGCCATAGCTGCCTGGGAAGCCAACCTCCGGCTGATTGAAGATGGCCGGTTTGGCAGCAACAAAATGAAATTGCTGGTTTCGCAAAACTCACCTTTTTTGCCTATTTACGATGCCTGGAAAGCCGGATCGCGCGAAATGCTTCCTTACGACGACGACCTTGCCCGTGAGCATGTTACCGAAATTGATGCCAAGGTACTCTCCAACCGCAAACCGCCATATCCTATAGCAGGCGGGCTTTTTGATGCTCTCAACGACAGCGGCGGTGATGTGCTGAAAGCTTCCAACCGTGAATCAAGATTGGCGAAAGAGCTATTCCTTGAAAAAGAAGGCATAGATATCTATTCTGCATCAGCTGTGGCTACCGCCTCTCTGATTGAAGCTGTAAAAGAGGGGATTGTAGAAAAAGATGCTCTGATTATGCTCAACATCACCGGAGGAGGTGAAGAAAGGTTCAAACGCGAACATAGTCTGCATTATCTTGAACCTTCATTGTTTTTTGGTATAACTCCCGATGCCGCTGAAGTAAAAGAAAAATTAACAAGTTTAAGTTGGTAAATAAATACTAGTCATAGTAACAACACTGATTTGCATTGAATATCAAGGCACAAAACCTCATCAGAAACTACAAACTTCTTCCTCACCCCGAAGGAGGGTATTACCGTGAAACCTACCGTAGTCCTGAAATAATCAATGTTGACGACAAACAAAGGAACACCGCAACCGCCATCTATTACCTGCTGAACGACGGAGATAAATCACATTTCCATCGGTTGAGTTCCGATGAAATATGGTTCTTCCATGAAGGAGAAGCCCTGGAAATACTGACGATTGATCAAAGAGGAGATTTGATTATCAATACATTAGGTATAGATAGTGAATTAGGATCTGTTCCACAATTAACTATAAAGGCAGGCACCTGGTTTGCAGCAAGGATAAAAGGGGGGGCAGGGTATTCGCTGGTTAGTTGTGTAGTGGCACCAGGTTTCGATTTTGCCGATTTTGAAATGGCAAATAAAGTACGGTTGTGTGCACTTTTCCCTCACTTAAAGGCTGAGATAGAAGAGATGAGTATGTAGCTTTATTCAGCTATTATTTTTAGTTCTGACAGTGCCTGATGTAATCCACAAACAGTTATTCCTTCATGGAGCAGGTAAGGGTCTCCCTTTACAGGAGCAATTATATAAGTATGCATAGGTTTAAGTGCTTCGATCGCCCTGTAATTGCCAGCAGATAAGCCTGGAGCAGAGGATGCTTTACATTCCACAGCGATAATTTGGTTGTTTATATTTAACACCAGGTCCATTTCGTCGCCCTTTTCTGTGCGGTAAAAGCCTGCAGGTACATTTAATTCAGAAATTAGCTGTTCAACAACAAGCCCTTCCCAGGATGCTCCAAAAACAGGATGAGCGAAAAGCATGTCTATATTCTTAATTCCGAGCAACTGATGCAGAATCCCGCTGTCTCTGACATAAATTTTTGGCGATTTCACTAATCTTTTTTTAGTATTTATTTCATAAGGAGGCAGTGAACGTACCATATAGGTTTGTTCCAGCAGATCAAGGTATTTGCGCATGGTAGGATGGGTCATTTCCATAGCTGCAGCTATCTTGCTTAAATTGGTTGTTTGGGCCTGATTATGAGCACATAGTGTTAAAAATCTCCGCAATTGCAATGCCGGAATCTGAAATCCAAGCTGAGGAATATCTCTTTCAATATAAGTCTTAATAAAATTATCGCGCCAGATATAACTGAAGTTATCATTTTCTGCCAGCACGCTTTCAGGGAATCCACCCCTGTTCCAGAAAGTCATAATATTTGTTTGAGGAATCTCTGTACTTAGAAATGGAGTAAGAGCCAGATATCCTATTCTGCCTGCAAGAGATTCTGAACTTTTTTGAATTAAATCACGCGAGGCTGAGCCCAGCAGGACAAATCGGCCATTCCTGCGATTTTTGTCAATAATACTGCGTAATACCGAAAAAAGCTGTGGCAAAAGTTGTATTTCGTCCAGGCAGATGATTTTATCCTCATGTGTGTTGAAAAATAAAACCGGATCGCGCAGCTTATTCAGGTCTTCCATACTTTGCAGATCAAGATAAATGGCATTGGTTTTTTCTGAAAACAAATGTTTAACAAGTGTAGATTTGCCGCATTGACGCGGGCCAAGTATGGCAACTACTGGAAATATTCTGCGGAAAGTTTCTATTTCTGCAGTAAGTGAGCGAGGTATGTACATCTTCAAGTTATTATAAATCAAATGCAAAGATAATAAAAATTAGCAATCTTCGTAAATTGAAAGTATTACTTTCAATTTACGAAGATATTTTTAATGGGTGGGTTACTGAAATGGCAGAATCGGTTAATGCTTGCTGCATTAACTCATCAGCAAGCAGTAAAAGCTTCCCCGGCAATGTGTTGTTTTGCAGGTATCAGGAAATGAATATTTTCAGAAAAAAGGTTGCAATTAAGGTTTTGTCCCCAGCGACAGGTTGTACCAGTCAATTTTTCTCGAAAAGTACATGGTGAGGGCAAGTATTATAAATACACCAATACTTCCGATAAGCAGAGCATAATCCTGAAGCTGAATAATAACAAAAATGAAAGAATACAGCACAGAAAGGATTCCTGTTATCAAACCGGTAAGTTTCCATGATTTAAGGATGGCCCGGATATAACCGCCAATCAGAATCAAAGTAGCTAAAGCTGAAATTACAAAGGCATAATTGAACCTGATGTGCTCAGAAATTGCCAGCAGTAATGTGTAAAATACAATCAGCGCGATGCCCACCAGAATGTATTGCACCGGATGAATAAAAATTTTATTGAGTACTTCAATAAAAAAGAAAACCAGGAAAGTAAAACCAATAAATAAGATGGCATAACGAATGGCCCTGTATGATTTCTGGTAATTATCAACGGGCAGCAGCAGGTCAACCCCAAAAGCCGATCCTTCAATTGTTTGATGAGAACCAGTCCATATTTGCGGAAAGTTTCTGTTTAAATGAAGCACATTCCAGTTGGCGATAAATCCATTGTGATCAACTTTATGAGTATCAGGCAGAAATGCTCCATTAAAACTGGGATTGCTCCAGTTTGAATTCATGTTGATGTCGGTAACCTTTCCCATGGGTGTAAAGTAAAGTAACTGACTGCCTTTCAAGTCAATAACAAAATCAAACTGGTAGCTGAGACTATCATCAGCATTCAATTGAACCTTTGCATTGATGCCACTGCTTACCACATCGTTTGAAGAAACACCGGGATTAAACGAAATCTGCTGCTCATTCCATTTTAAACTGATCTGCTGCTCAATGCCCCTGAGATCAGGAATGCCAACCACAAATTCAGCCTTGTTGAACTGAATATTCTGTGGTTTGATATCAAGAACAGCAAAATCAAGTTTATTGAAAACTCCCGAGAAATGTAAACGTGAATCATAAACTACTACTTCGTAGATTCCTCTTTCCCGTTTTTTCGGACTGATTTCTCCATTCACATCAAGCTTATCGGGCAGAATATGAATATAATCTTTGATTTGAACAATGCGTTCAACGGAATCCTTTTTTACAGTTTCCTTTATGTACCTGAAATAAGGAATCGAAATAAAAGGTCCTGCAATGGTTTGTTGCCCTCCCCATTTTGAGCTTACTTCGGCAATAGCTTGCTCCTGAGTGTGTTCCCTTTCAAAAATCAATCCTCTGATCATGAAAGCAGGGATAAGAAGCAGCAAGGCAATAATGACAATAGTGCCAACTTTGAAATAAATGTTGTGTTTCATGCTCATGGGGAAAAGGATTTGATATAATGCCCGAAAAGAGTAGCTAAGTTACAAAAATCTGATACTGTATGCAATTATAACCAACAGTTAATTCATTATAATTATTGCATACACCCTGCCTTTTCTTATTCTATTTACTGTAGCTTTAACTGGCTGTAAATTAATTGATTCTGGCGAAAAGCCATCAGGGAAATGCAAATGGGCTTCTTCATTAAAAATGTCGCGGGCAATGAGTGTGTACATATAATTACCACCAGCGTATTCAGCCTTCATCAGGTAATCGGGTATAAAAAAGTAAGTTTCTCCGGATTTATAGTGTGGATGTTCGGGTTCAGGCATCGTTGATCCATATGGCGGTATAGTGCATAATAGAGTATTACCTTTTTGGATGTTGTAATCCCGGTACCATTGCGTTTCAATTTTAAAACGATGCCCATTAATGCTTTCTAAATGATAAAATCCATC
The DNA here is from genome assembly GCA_024709105.1 of Lentimicrobium sp. Taxonomy (GTDB): domain Bacteria; phylum Bacteroidota; class Bacteroidia; order Bacteroidales; family Lentimicrobiaceae; genus Lentimicrobium. Next base: position 8,329 of record JANJXJ010000195.1, read on the forward strand.
TGTGCAATTGGTTACAATAAACTGATATTGTTTTCCGGGAATCAGGATGTTGTTTTCTGCATCGCTTTCAGCCGGAGTAAGGAACAGTTTTCCCTTTTTAATTCGTTCAATGCGGAGTTGTATCTTTTGTTGTGAAAGGAAAGACTGTTGATTACTGATTTCCATACTGTGAGTCTTTCCATCTTCACCTGTTAGCTGAAGTTCAGGTAAACCATTTGAATGGCTGATGCCGCTTACAGTGAATTCATAGATTTTCCCTTCAGAAAACACAGGATGCTCTGGCTCAAGGAATATCTGTCCGCTGCAATTGATTTTGTCTACGCGACATCGAATGGTTTCGCCGGTTTTTATCGGGTAGGTTTTGTAAGGTTCTGCGGGGAGCAACATACGATATCCTGCCTGATCTCTGAGTACAAAATATTTACTTTCAGGAGAAATCTCCACATTTTTTTCAACTGTAAATATGTAATTCATGCCTTCTTCCAGGCGCCTGTGAGGGTATTTTATAATTTCAGTGCGAAGGGACATCAGGCAGTTAAAGTTGCAGAGGAGAGAGAGCAAAAGTAATAAAAAGGGCAAATTTGCAGTATCGGGTTATTAATATATTATCACTAACTTTTGTGTTAAGATTTCAGTTTTCATAGCTGCAAGGTAGCGGTTCAACAAGCAGGTTATTTGTTGGCACTTTTTAATTACTTTAGCAAAGTTTGGTAAGGGTGAAAATCAAAGGGGGTAAATTAATGACAATCAATCAGTAACAGTGTAATATTATTTTTGTTACACTGAGCTGATTGTTAAAACTTACTGAATTTGTATTTTTATTGCTGAATGAGACCGGGGATTATGCCAAAGAAAAGTGGTTAAGCCATTTAAGATTCTGGCTAATAACCATAATTTTTCCGTTAATAATGTCTTTTCCGGAATGTGCTCAGATTTGTGGTCTGAAATGTTAATAATACCGGAAAAAATCTTGAAAAATGAGGGTAAAAGCATTTTTTCTTACTTTACTTCTGTTGAATTTCAGCCAGTTATATGCTCAGAATAATTATGGGCTGAGGTTCAGGTCTAAGGATGTGGAAAAAAAATACCGTACAGGCCTCGACATAACAAAATCCGGTGCAGTTTCATTCAATAAAGATTTCAACATTACTTTCGATCTTTCGTTCAGATCTTTTGAAGGCTTTGGCTATATATTGCGTTTAAAAGATTCCAGAACCGGAGCCCAGCTAGATCTTATCAGTAAATTTGATAAGGTTTCTCCTGGTATGTATCTGGTATACAATAAGAAGGAAGTAGAGAAGAGCATAGATCTGAGCAAAATAAGCAATTGTTTAAATCGCTGGAATGAGGTTTCTCTGGATTATAATGCCCAAACCGGAATGGTCAAACTCACTTTCAATAATGATACAATAAGCGAGAGAATCAATTATCCGGGTAAATCAGAATTCTTTCTGGCATTTGGGGTGTTGAACAAATATGGATTTGATACCCGGGAAGTGCCGTTTATTTCTATCAGGGCTATAAATATTTATACCGATGGCAAACAAAGTTTTAACTGGCCATTAAACGATCAGTCAGGGAGTATCTCTAAAGATAAAATAGCCGGAAAAGAGGCTGAAATAATTAATCCTGAATGGGAATTGCCGCATCATGCAGCCTGGAAAGTATTGAATTCAATCAGACTTTTAGAAAAACCCAAAATCGCCTATGATCAGAATAAAGAGCGAATTTACATGGTAACTGACCATCAGAAAATATATACCTATGACCTGAATCTAAATCACTTTGATTCAATTATATACGCAGGAAACCCTCCTTTAAATGAACAGGATAATCAGGTTATAGTTACTGCCGATTCGAGGCTAAAGGTATATAGTCATGCTGTGGATAATTTATCCGTTTTTGACAACGAATCTGGTTATTGGTCTAATCAGGTTGAAATGCACGACAGCTTGCCTACCCATTGGCATCACAACAAACTGATAAACCCTTTGAATAATAAACTTACATCCATTTGCGGCTATGGTTTTTACAGATTTAAGAATGATATTCTTGAATTTAATGAGGATGAAAATATCTGGCAAAAAGCGACTTTTTCAGGAGATACCATATTTCCGCGTTATTTATCAGCTGTGGGCCAAAACCCTTCAAACAAGGATCAATTCTACCTTTTTGGTGGGCTAGGCAATAAAAGCGGGGATCAAATGCTGGGAACGCGCTTTTATTATGATTTGTATCTTATTGATTTCAAAACCCGTAATATTAGGAGAATCTGGGATTTACATTCGTTGAATATCAAGGATATAACTCCTGTAAATTCATTATGGGTTGATGAAGAACAGAACGCTCTCTATACCTTATGTTTTTCTCACCATGATGAAAAGAGTCATTTGAGAATATTAAAAGCATCGCTTACTGAACCAGAGTATGAGTTTGTTGGAGATAGTATTCCGTATTATTTTATTGATGTTCAATCGTATGCTGATCTTTTTTACTGGAAATCGCAGCGTAAACTGGTAGCCATTACTTCATTTATGTCGGGCAACAATCTTAACGAGATAAAGATTTATTCTATTCAAACACCACCAGGCAATGTTTTACCTGCAGTGGTTACAACGCTGCCCAAAACATACATAAAGTTATTAACTGTGCTAATTCCAGTTTTTGTTTTGCTGTTTATTCTGGCAATTGTTTTTATTTACCGCCGAAGATCAATCAAAAACAAAGCAGAAAATGTAGCAGTTCTGGTTGATTATAAAGCATCAGGAATAAAAAATCCATGTAAAGCCGAACCTGCCGGACCAGGAAGTATAAATTTGTTTGGTGGCCTGCAGGTTGTTGACTTTAAAGGGCAGAATATTACATACAGGTTCAGCCCGACAGTAAAAGAACTTTTTATACTTATCCTGCTCTATTCTTCAAATGACAGCAATGGAATAAGTTCGGTGGAGCTAAGGGAAATTCTGTGGCCAGGAAAACCTTTGGATAGTGCAAATAACAACCGTGGTGTAAACATTGCCAAACTGCGCTCTATTTTAAGCGATCTGGGCGATGCTGAAATTATACACGAAAATTCTTTCTGGAGGTTTAAATCTGGTAACACTATTTTCTGCGATCACACTTTTGTGCTAAAACTTATTAATGACAATGATATTCAATACTTTACGTCAGAGGGGAATATTTATCAGCTATTAAAATATTTAAAAAGGGGCGATTTTTTACCCGACATTCAAACGGAATGGATAGATAAATTTAAAAGTGAAACAGTTAATCAGATTGTTGCATTGCTCGAAATGTTATTGCCGCATTACGAATCGGAAAAGCATCCCGGAGTTGTACTTGAGATAGCCAATTCAATTTTTACATTTGACCAATGTAATGAAACTGCTTTAAAATATAAATGCAGGGCATTAAATCACCTGGGCAAACATGGTATTGCTGTAAAAACCTTTGATGAGTTTGCTGGCAGGTACGAAACACTTTATGGAGAAGGTTATAAGGAGAACATTAAAAACCTGCTCAAAGATTAAAAGTTGATTACATTAATTTACATAAGTGTTAAAAAGTGCTTCTTTCTGTAAAGCATTTTCATGAGCTATAAAACAAATGCATGTTTTTCGGGGAAATTGAAGGAAACTAGTGAAAATCTTTCTAAAATTGGTGGAAATTAACAAATTGGCGGGCAAATTAATGAAATATTAATCCTGCCATTAATAGCCTGCAGGTAAATTTGGCGGCTCTAACACACACTAAACTCATTGTTTAATTCATTAAAACATTTTTTATGATAAAAAAGTTTTTACTGATTATCCCGATGCTGATTTTATATGCGTCAGGCATAATGGCGCAACAAAAAGAAGTAAGCGGAAAGGTTTACAACGAAAGTAACGAGGCTATGGTCGGAGTTACAGTTGTTGTTAAAGGAACCACCACCGGAACCACCACACAGGTAGATGGTAGTTATACCATTAAAGTATCGCCCGATGCGGTGCTGCTTTTTTCTTTTGTGGGCTACAACACACAGGAAATCCCTGTAGCCGGAAAAACAGTAATTGATGTTACCCTCACGTCTTCTGTTTCTTCACTCGAAGAGGTAGTTGTAACAGCGCTGGGAATAAAACGCGAAAAAAAGGCACTCGGTTATGCTGTACAGGATGTCAAGGCCGAAGACTTAACCTCATCAGGCGATGCCAATATTGCAAATGCCCTGCAGAGTAAAGTTGCCGGTGTTGTAATTAATCAGTCCGGAGCTGGTGTAGGAGGTACTTCACGTATTGAAATCAGGGGAGCAAGTTCTCTCTCCGACAACAATCAGCCACTTATTATTGTGGACGGAATTCCTTTTAACAGTTCAGATGCTTCCAATGCAGGTATCTGGGGCGGAGTTGAAAGTGCCGGAGGATTGTCGGACATCAATCCACAGGATATTGAAAACATTTCAGTACTCAAAGGTCCCAATGCAGCTGCATTGTATGGGTCAAGGGCTGGTAACGGAGTTATTCTTATAACTACAAAAAAAGGTGCCTCAAAAGGGCTGAATGTTAATTACAATGGCAATTTTGCTTTCTCAAATCTGGGTTACACCCTCGATTTACAAGAAAAATATGGACAGGGCAGCGAAGGAGTTTATGATAAGTTCGGAACAGCTTCGTGGGGACCACTCATGAACGGACAGATGCTAGAATCCTGGAAAGGTGAAGAAATTCCCTTTTCCGCACAAACCGGAAGAATTGAAGACTTTGTTCAGACAGCATACAGTCAGAACCATAACATTTCACTGTCAGGTGGTAATGACAAAGGCTCAATCAGAGTTTCAGCTTCAAAAAGCAACGAAAACGGACTTTACGAAGGACATAAAGTTGACAAAACCAATTTAGATCTCAAAGCTGCTTATCAGGTAAACTCGTGGTTAAGTGTGGATGCAAAGGCTTCATACTTCAACTCAAAAGGCGAACAAAGACCCGAAATGGGATATTACAGCTTTATTTCTTACTTCAACACCATGCCGATGAACATCAGATCGGCTGATCTTGCACCGGGTTATATCATTAACCAGGCAGGAAATCACCAGGAAATACTCTATACCACTGCTAACGCAAACTACAGGAACCCTTATTTCATGCGTGAGCAAATTTATAATAACGACGAAAGGTACAGAGGTTTCGGATATCTGGGAACCAATATTCAGTTCACCGATGCTCTTAAACTCAGACTCAAATACGGGCTTGACTTTTATCGCGAAGGACTCAGCAATGGCTATAAATATGCTGACAATGTAAGCTCTATCAGGCCGGATTACAACACCGAGGAGCGCTTTTTTAAGGAAGAGAACTACGAATTTTTGCTTAGCTACAACAAAGATTTTGAAGACCTTACCCTGAGTGTTAATATGGGTGGAAACCGCATGTACACACAGTCGCAATCGCTGCTCAGCCGATCGGGTAAACTGCCTACCGAAGGATATTATTTCCTGGGTTACGGTACAAACATCACCTCAGCACAGGCTTTCAGCGAACAGGAAGTGCAGTCACTATACGGATTTGCACAGGTAGGATACAAGGATATGGTTTACTTTGATGCAACAGCACGCAACGACTGGTCGTCAACATTACCAGTTGAAAACAACTCGTATTTCTATCCATCTTTTGGCATCAGCGGACTTATTTCAGAAATGTACGACCTGCCCGACTGGTTTACCTTTGCCAAGGTCAGAGGATCGTGGGCGCAGGTTGGAAAAGCTGCTGATCCCTATGCTATTGACGAAAGTTTCACCATCAGCACCTGGAATTATAATCTGTTGAACGGAAATGTTAAATCAGTTCTAGTTAATAAAGACCTGAAACCCGAAATTTCTTCATCCTTTGAATTGGGAACTGATTTGAGATTCCTCAACAACAGAATCGGACTCGACTTTACATACTACAATGAAAACACAACAAACCAGATTCTCAGGGTTCCAACAGATCAAAGTACCGGATACAGCGAAAAACTGATCAATGCCGGACGTATTTCGAACAAAGGGATTGAGATAATGCTGAATACCACGCCAGTAAAGAAGAGCGATTTCACTTTTGAAATGAATTTCAACTTTGCTAAAAACACTACCCTGCTTGAAGATCTCGATAATGACCTCAAAGTATATTCTTTCGGAGGCCTGAACAACAGTGTGGATGTAATAGGCATAGAGGGCGAAAAAATGGGCGACATCAGAGGTTCGGTTTATAAACGCGATGCCAGCGGCCGCATCATTGCCGGTGCCGACGGACTTCCTATGCGTCAGGACAGTCTGGTTACCATTGGCAACATTCAGGCCGATTTTACAGGTTCGGTATTGTTAAAAGCCACTTATAAAGGTTTTTATGTTGGAGCTTTGATTTCGATGCAGCAGGGAGGTGAGATTTTCTCAGCAACCGAAGCCGCGGCAACAAGTGCAGGTAACTCACTCAGAACTACCGAAAATGACCGTATGTCGTTCTTCTTTGATGGTCCGCTCGAAGACGGAAGTCTCAATACCACCATGGTAACAGCTCAGCAATACTGGACCAGGGTTGCATCCATCAACGAAGAGTTTATTTATGATGCGTCCTACATGAAACTCAGAGAGATAACACTGGGTTACAACCTTCCGCAGAAAATGCTTAAAAAGCTGAACAAAGAGCCGATCAAAAGTGCCAGAATTGCAGTTTTCGGAAGAAACCTTTTCTACTTCTACAAACATACTCCCGGCACTGTTCCCGATGCTAGTGCTTACAGCAACAGCTATGCAGCACAGGCATTTGACTTTGCCCCGGTACCTGCAACAAGAACTTTTGGTATTTCGCTGGACGTAGCATTCTAATATTAAAACACTGAACAAATGAAAAAGACAACAATATATTTATTCTCACTTCTGCTGATTCTGGTTGCCGGCTGCACCAAGGATTTTGAGAAAATGAATACCGACCCCAATGCTGTAACCAAAGTTGAACCTGCATATTTCTTTTCAGGCATGGTACAGCAGGTCTTTGCAAACTATCAGAGAAATGTAAACCTCTATCCCGATTTTTACAGCCAGTATTTTGCCAATACCGTTCAGAGTTTTGGTTCCCCCAGATATGAATACGTTGATGGATGGATCGGAAACCAATGGAAAGAGCATTACACTGAGTTTCTCAGAAAATCAAATGCCATTCAGGATCAGTATAAAGATGATGCATCATTTCAGGAGCAGCTCGCAATTGCAGAGATTTTCACCTGTTACTGGTGGTCGAGAATGACTGATACTTATGGCGATATTCCTTATTTCGGCGCCGGACTTGGAGAAACCGTTCCCTATACTTCGCAGGAAGAGATTTACAAAGATTTGTTTGCACGGCTCGAAGCTGCAGTAAATAAACTCCCTATGGGTGATAATCAGGTAAAATACGGACAATACGACCGCATTTATAATGGTGATGCTGCAAAATGGAAAAAATTCGGTAATTCTCTAAGACTTCGTCTTGCCATGAGAATTTCGAACATTGATCCTGCTACAGCTGCTTCAGTTGCGCAATCGGCTGTTAGTTCAGGTGTTATGACCAGTAACGACGATGTTGCCAAAGTTCCTATGTGGGCTTCGGGTTGGTACGATTATCTGCACCAGATGTTATGGAACTGGGACAACGCCCGCGTTTCCAAAACCTTCACCAATTATCTTTACAGCGAATCAACAGCTGGAGAAGATCCCCGTGCCCCGTATTGGCTTACCTACAAAAGGGATGGAGCTGCGGCTACCAGAGAATCGCTTGGACTGGAAGAATATGTTGGTTTAGAAAACGGATACGGCACAAACATGCCTTCCGATGCCAACGATAAAGCTACCATTAACCTGTATGGAAGTTATGTAGATTTCTCAGGAAATGGCGCCGATGCCATGTATTGCCCGGTAATGTTCTATTCAGAAGTACTTTTCCTGCAGGCTGAAGCTGCCCTCAGAGGCTGGGTTCCCGGCGATGCAAATGCACTATACAAAGCTGGTATTCAGGCATCAATGGATTATGTTGGGGTAGATGCTTCAGCTGCTCAACAATATATTGATGGCGTTGCTAACCTGAACGGCTCTGACGAAGCCCGACTGAAAAAAATCATTACCCAGAAATGGATTGCCAACTTCCCCAACGGTGTGGAAGGCTGGGCCGATTTCAGAAGAACTGATTATCCTGATCTTACTCTTCCCATTGACGGTGTGAGCGGAAATGCCAGCGTTGCACAGGGTACCTTCGTAAAACGTGTACGCTATCCGAACAATCAGCACGACCTCAACAGCAGCTCAATGCCGGCAAGTCTCAACACTTTGGATAAAGACAGAATGGACGTTAAGGTATGGTGGGATGTTGAAGGCACTGAGTCAAAAGGAGCAGACGGTCTCATGAACAGCAACTTCAGGTAAATCATAAAATTAATCAAACAGACCCGGATGAACCCTGCATGTGATTGTCTTTTCAAAAAAGAATAATACTCCAGCATGTGGGTTCATTCTGGCCTTAACCAAAAAAAAATTCAGATGAAAAACATAAAATTTATAAGCAGCAGAAGCATAAGCAGGCTAACTTTTGTGTTGCTTGTATTGCTGGCTTTCGCATGTAAAAAAGATGAAACCTATGGTCCTTTTAATACCGCTGCATTGGATACAGTGATTGCTGAAGCTCAGGCACTTGTTTCAAACAGCGCGGAAGGAACCTCTCCCGGCGATTTTAAACCCGGTTCAATCAAAGAATTGCAGAGCGTGATAGACTGGGCGGTATGGCAGAAAAACAATGCCAAAGAACAGGAAGACATTGCCGATGCAGTGGAAAGAGTAAATGAGTATATTGCCAAATTCAATTCAAATATTGTGAGTCTTGCTATTCCCTGGATTCATCAGGAGCCCGGAACTTACATTGAAATTGAAGATAATACAGCCGGAGATGGTGTGGCCGGACGTATGAAGGAAATTACCAAACAGCCGTTTACCCTGGAAGCAAAATTTTATATTCTTAACCTGAAACAACGGGGATACAGCAATACCTTTTTCTCAAATGTTATGGGCGAAGGCGGTGCAAACGACCGCGGATTCGACATCAGGTATTTTAACGATGGAGTGGTACATGTGAATGTCGGTGGTGGCAACGGATGGAAAGAAGTTGTTAGCGCACCGGGTACCATTAAAGCCGGACAGTGGATTCATGTAAGTTATGTAAATAACATTACCAGCCACAAACTTTATATAGATGGAGTTGAGGTTTTATCGTCAAACAACACCTATGCTGATTCTGATGTGGATTATCCTTTTGCCATTGGCAATACCATTCCCTGGGACGACAGAACCTGCAACGCCATGGTGCAGGACATCAGGGTGTGGACTGAGGCCCGCACTGCTGCCCAGATCAATGAAACCCTCGAGTCTGTAAACGGAGAAGAAGCCAAACTTGAAATTTCAATTCCGTTGAATGCCGATCTTGGTAACGAAGTAGTTTCGGTAAATAATAAGTTTAAAGCTAGCTTAGTAGGTAATATTACCTGGGTAGCCGACGGAATTCCTCCGGTTATAGTGCTTGATTATACCAAAATCAATGCTGCGAAATCTGCGGTGGTTGCAATGGGAACCCTTACCGAAGGAACCAACAACGGCGATTATCCGGTTGGCACCAACGCTTTCCTGCAATCGCTCGTTGCACAGGCCGACGAAGTAATTGCTACTGCAATCCGCCAGGATCAGCTTGATTCAAAAGCAGAAGAAATCAATGCCAAACTTGCACTTGTAAAGAAATATACAGTGGCCGATGCCGATGGTATTTTTGTTGACCTTAACGATCCCAATGCCATTGGATTAAGAATCACCCCCAACTATACACCACAGGGAGACTATACTGTTGAATTTCAGGTAAAAGTTAAAACCCTGTTTGGATACGGAACCGGCGAATTCTTTAATAATGGAAACTACGGAGTGTGGGTTTACGGATACAAAAATCTTACCGAGGAAGAAATTCTTAAATCGGGTGGTTTGTGGAACTTTACCGATGCAGGTGCCGGATGGCAGGGACCCAAAACCAGCCCACTGGTAATTACCCCGGGCAACTGGCAGCATGTTGCCATTGTTCACGACAACAGCGCCAGAACCACCAAACTCTTTGTTGACGGAATTCAACGTGCTGTTCAGGAAGACATAGGCGCTCCCAATGTTTCGGGCTGGGGCGAAATGTGGCTCGGCAATGGCTGGGGAAAAATGTACGGATCTGTCAAAAACTTCCGCTTATGGAACGAAGCCCGCAGCGCATCTGATCTCAATGGAACTATTTCAGGCACAGAACCAAACCTCGAAGTTTATCTGCCGTTGAACAGAGTAGCTGGTGTTAGTTTCTCTGATGTAACCGGTGATTATAATGCCGAACTGCGCGGAATAAAATGGAATTTAGAATAAACTGGTTTTTTTGACTAGTGTGTGATGAAGGTTGGTTGGTGTGTAATCCCTGGTAATGTATTTTACTTATCAGGGATTCTTTTTAATACATCATCAATCTTTAACCAATTAATTTGAATAAAATCTTCGGTCATCACAATGTTCAGAAATGCAGTTATCAGTAAAAACCTGCTGCATTTACCAATTTTTCTATACTTGCTCCAATCACTTGTTTTTCTCAAACTGCTCCCAACTCAATAATTGCCGTAAGTTACTGGCAGGCAACTCAAAAAAAGAAATATTATGAAGAAAATATCAGGGCTTGTATTAATTTCTCTGCTTTGGGCAGGTTGCAATTTTCTGCACAAAAAGACTGACCCTGCTGAGAGCAATGTCGTTAATGCTTTATCAGCATTTGTTGACCCCTATATTGGCAGTGACTATCACGGCCATGTTTTTGTAGGGGCTAGTGTTCCTTTTGGTGCCGTGCAGCTTGGCCCGAATAATTTTTACAGGGGTTGGGATTGGTGCTCAGGATATCATTATTCCGACAGTATCTTGCTCGGGTTCTCGCACACCCGGCTCAGCGGAACAGGTTGTACCGACCTGGGAGATATCCTTATTATGCCTGCCACCGGCCAGCTTCATATTAATCAAAGTACACCAGATAAATATGAGCAGGGTTATGCTTCATTATACAGGCGCGAAACCGAAATCGTAAAACCCGGCTATTATGCAGTAGAACTTGAACGATATGGAATATTTGCCGAATTAACATCAACCGAAAGAGTGGGAATGCACAGATATTCGGTACCTGAAAATGAAACATGCAATATTATCATTGACCTTAAACATGGTAATGAAGACAAAGCAATCAAAACATTCCTCAAACAAACCAGCGACAGTACAATTGCCGGTTACAGAATTTCAAACGGATGGTCAATGGACCAGCGTATATATTTTGTTTTGAAAGCTTCCCGGCCTATTCAGGCATTTACAATTTATGACGATAGTATCAGAATCGAAGGCAATGCCGCTGAAGCTATGTCGCTCAAAGGAGTTATGAGTTTCAGTCCATCGGCAAATCCCATTGTTCTGAAGGTTGGAATTTCTCCGGTAAGTATTGATAATGCCCTGCTTAATCTTGGTGAAGAGCTACCCGGATGGGATTTTGATCAGGTGAGGAAAAATGCAGAAGCACTTTGGGAAAAAGAACTGAGCCGGATAAAAATAAAATCAGACAAAGAAACTCAGCGCATTTTTTATACTGCACTTTACCATACCATGATTGCACCTACCCTTTACAACGATGTAAATGGAGACTATCTGGGAGCAGATAAGGTGGTATATAACAGCAAAGATTTCAACAATTACACCACTTTTTCGCTTTGGGATACTTACAGAGCCGCAAACCCTCTTTTTACTCTGCTGCAACCTGAAAGAACCTCTGATTTTATAAATTCCATGCTCAGGTTGTATCAACAGGAAGGGAAATTGCCCGAATGGCATCTGATGGGGCACGATAACCGGGTAATGATAGGTTACAACGCCGTGCCTGTTGTTGTAGATGCCTACTTTAAAGGAATTAAAGGGTTTGACAAGGAATTGGCCTATAAGGCAGTTGTTGAAACTGCCATGAACGACAACCGTGGCGGGCAGTTTGTGAAAAGCAATGAATTTATTCCTTCTGACAAAGAAACAGAATCGGTAGCCAAGGCTCTTGAATATGCCATATACGACTGGGGCATTGCCCAAATGGCAAAGGATATGCAAAAAAACGGAGATTTTGAATATTTTGAAAAAAGGTCAAAATTCTACAAGCATTATTTCGATTCCAGAGATGGATTTTTTAAAGGCAAAAAGTACGACGGAACTTTCAGGGGTGATTTTGACCCTGTAAAATCGAGCCACCGTGAGGATGAGTTTTGTGAAGGCAACGGCTGGCAATATCTGTGGCTGGTAAATCACGATGTGGATGGCTTTATAAAACTGCTTGGTGGAAATGATAAATTCATCCGAAAGCTGGATAGCCTGTTTGTTCTTGAAGAAAAACTTAACGAAGGAGCTTCTGCCGACATTTCAGGATTGATAGGAATGTATGCCCATGGTAATGAACCTTGCCATCACATAGCATATTTGTTCGCTTATGCCGGCCAGCAATGGAAATCGGCTGAAAAGACCCGGCAAATCATGCGTGAAATGTACACAGACCAACCCGATGGCCTTTGCGGTAACGAAGACTGCGGGCAAATGTCGGCCTGGTATATCTGGTCATCACTTGGCTTTTATCCGGTTAATCCCCAGAATGGTGTGTATGTTTTTGGAAGCCCTGCAGTTGATGAAGCTGAGATAACAGGCCCCGAAGGAAAAAGTTTTAAAATTGCTGCACACAACAATAGCACCAAAAACATTTATATTCAGTCAGTTAAGTTGAATGGCAAAGATTATACCCGATCGTATATTCTGCACCGTGACATAGTAAATGGAGGTATTCTTGAGTTCTTTATGGGAGACCAACCCAATAAACAGTTTGGCTCAGCAACCGAAGATTTGCCTCAGAATGCCAGCTGGAATCTGAAATAAAACTGCTGTATCGCTGCAATAATACTTCCCGGAAAACATTCCAAATCAACGAAAAATTTCAGACTCTGAAGCATATCAACCATGACCACCGGCTTTAAAATTGACAACATTCCGCCAGCTATGTGGATTCCTACAGTATATTTTGCTATGGGGCTTCCGTTTGTGGCTATAGCGCAGGCTTCGTCTCTTATGTATAAAAATCTGGGGGTCAGCGATACCCAAATTGCCTTCTGGACTTCGCTCATTATGCTTCCCTGGACATTAAAACCGCTATGGAGCCCGTTGCTTGAAATGTTTAAAACCAAAAAGCATTTTGTGGTGGCCACGCAGTTGTTTATTGCTGCGATGTTTGTACTGGTGGCTTTTTCGTTGCCCCTGCAGCATTATTTCAGTTATTCTATTGCATTACTTGCATTGGTAGCGTTGGGAGGTGCCACACATGATATTGCAACTGATGGAGTTTATTTAAGTTCACTTTCTCCTAAACTTCAGGCAAGATATGTTGGCTGGCAGGGAGCCGCCTACAATATTGCCAAAATTGTATCAGGCGGAGGTTTTGTTTATCTGGCAGGTGAGCTCGAAAAAAGTATGGGGATAGTGAATGCCTGGAAAATGGTAATGCTGGCTTATGCGCTGGTGATGTTCGTTTTAGGTATTTACCATATCAGAATGTTGCCTATGGGGAGTGCCTCACGTCAGGTGCAGTCGCTAAGGGAAGGATTTGGTGTATTCCACAAGGTTTTGATGAGTTTTTTCAGCAAAAAATTTATAATTGCGCAGGTAGCACTAATTATTCTTTACCGTTTTGCTGAAGGTTTTGCCATTAAAATTGCGCCTTTGTTTTTTAAAGCAGCAATATCTGACGGAGGCCTGGGAATGACAACATCGCAAATCGGACTGGTGTACGGGGTTTTTGGTGCAGCGGCATTTGTTGCCGGATCGCTTGCAGGAGGTTATTACATCGCTGCAAAGGGATTAAAAAATTCACTCTTTACGCTGGCTTGTTTTTTCAATATTCCATTTGCAGTGTATGCTTTGCTCGCCCTTACCCAGCCCGAAAATCTGGCCATAATTTCATTGGCAGTAATTTTTGAATATTTCGGCTACGGCTTTGGCTTTGTAGGGTTGATACTTTTTATGATGCAGCAGATTGCTCCGGGGAAATATCAAACCGCACATTATGCCTTTGCCACCGGAATCATGAACCTCGGGTTTATGATTCCTTCCATGCTCAGTGGATATTTCAGCGATATGCTGGGATATAAGCTGTTTTTTATCTGGGTGCTGGTGGCGGCTGTCCCTTCGCTGCTTGCTGCCCGATTTGTACCATTTAAGGAGATTCAGCCTGAAGTAATTGACGATTAATTCATTGGTTCTGTTTGCTTTAAAGCAAGCAAAAACCTCAAAATAACCAGAAATGAACAAAAAATTAATTATCCCCTGGTCAGAAAGACCTGCAGGCGACAACAGCATCATGTGGCGTTATGCTGAGAATCCTATAATCGGAAGGTATCATATTCCTGCCTCAAACAGTATTTTTAACAGTGCGGTAGTGCCCTTTAAGGATGGCTTTGCCGGGGTTTTCAGATGCGACAACAAGGCTGTGCAAATGAATATTTTTGCAGGATTCAGCAGCGATGGAATACATTGGGAAATCAACCACGAACCTATTCAGATGAAGGCGGGAAATACCGATATGATAGATTCGGATTACAAATACGACCCCCGGGTTACTTTTATCGAGGACCGCTACTGGGTAACCTGGTGCAACGGATATCACGGGCCAACCATTGGAATAGCTTACACGTTTGATTTTGTCAGTTTTTATCAGTGCGAAAATGCATTTCTGCCTTTCAACCGCAACGGAGTGTTGTTCCCTGAAAAGATTAATGGAAAATATTGTATGCTCAGCCGGCCCAGCGATAACGGCCATACCCCTTTCGGTGATATTTATCTGAGCTACAGCCCAGATATGAAGTATTGGGGTGAGCACCGCTGTGTTATGAAAGTGGCTGATTTTAAAGATAGTGCCTGGCAATGTACCAAAATAGGAGCAGGCACTGTCCCCATAAGAACTGACGAGGGATGGCTTATGTTTTACCACGGTGTTATTAATACCTGCAACGGGTTCAGATACTCAATGGGCGCAGCTTTGCTTGACCTAAGAAATCCAGCAAAGGTGCTTTACCGCTCACAGCCATATCTGCTGGCACCCGCAGCACCCTATGAGCTGGCCGGAGATGTGCCGAATGTGGTTTTCCCCTGCGCTGCATTGAGCGATGGCGAAAAAATAGCAGTTTATTATGGCGCAGCCGATACAGTGGTTGGCCTGGCTTTTGGTTATCTTGATGAAATCATTGATTTCCTGAAAAACAACTCTTTGTTGCTTTAGAACCAGGTTGCTGCTTATTGTCTTTTTTTACTCGTTTGGTGTTTGAAAGCATAGAGCACAAAGCCCTTCAGGCCTGAATAATTTTCGTTAACTTGCGGGCAGATATTGTTTTTTTAAGTGGTATCATAACACCCCTCCTTTTAAGATTGAGTTCCATGAAGTACATCACTCTGGCTAAAATATTGTTTCTGGCGGTGGCTATAACTAATTTTTATAGCTGTAAAACAGGATCAGATGCAACTTATTCCCGGGAAAACCTCACCCAATGGGTAAATGTTTTTACAGGTACCGACGGGCCCGGGAATACATACCCGGGTGTGGCAAGGCCTTTTGGAATGGTGCAGTTGAGCCCCGACAACGGACTGGGCGGCTGGAGCCGGATTGCAGGTTATTCCTGGAATGACACCACCATTGCCGGATTCAGTCATAAACACCTTACCGGAACCGGCGCCGGTGACATGTACGATATTCTGGTGATGCCCGTAAACAGCAGGTTTAACGATGACCTTTGGCCAGATGAGGAGGATTTCAGGCCTTATTCTGTGTTCAGCCATGAGCATGAATGGGGCCGACCCGGTTATTATGCTGTGAATTTGCTCAGCTATGGAATTAAAGCCGAACTTACAACTACCGAAAGAGTTGGTTTTCACCGTTATACCTTTCCTGAAGATGATACCTCGCAAATCTTAATTGATCTTGGCTATGCCCTCAACTGGGATGCTCCGGTAGATACTTATATTGAAATTCTTAACGACACCACCTTGTCGGGGTACAGATTTTCAACGGGTTGGGCAAAAGACCAGCGCGAATATTTTGTGATTAAAATTTCAAAGCCTTTCAAATCATTCACTCTTTTCGAAAACAATAAACCGGTTATCAGCAAAACAGCGCACGCAAAAAAAACGAAAGTCAATCTTGGATTCAAAACTTCAGAAAATGAACAGATTTTGCTTAAAGTTGCCCTTTCTTCGGTATCTGCTGATGGCGCACTTGCAAATTTAGAAGCTGAACTTCCTGGCTGGGATTTTGATAATTCGGTTCAAGAAGCCGATGCAGCCTGGCAGGAGCAACTGGCATGTATCAGCATTGAGGGCAGCGATTACCTGAAGGGTGTGTTTTACACCAATCTGTATCATTGTTTCTTAACGCCTTCATTACACAGCGATATTGACGGCCAGTACAAAGCCCCAGACAGCAGCATACGCAGGGCAGTTGGCTTCAGACGCTACGACACTTTTTCACTCTGGGATACTTACCGGGCAGCACATCCGCTTTACACGCTGGTTTGTCCTGAAAAGGTGAATGATTTTATTGCTTCTTTTCTTGCGCATTATGATGCTACAGGTTTATTACCTGTGTGGTCAATGGCTGGAAATGAAACAGATATGATGATAGGCTACCACGCTGTACCTGTTATTGTTGATGCATATTTCAAGAATATCCCCATGGATGCTGAAAAGGCCTATGAAGCCTGCAGGCAAACAGCAATGAGCAACGCCTGGGATCTGGCTGAATATATAAAGTACGGCTATGTTCCTTCCGATGGCCTGAACAAAGGATACTGGTCGGTTTCAAAAACCATGGAATACGCTTACGACGATTATTGTGTGGCCGTATTTGCAAAAGCGCTTACTAAAACGGCTGACTATAGTTACTTTTTTCAACGTTCCCTCAGCTGGAAAAACCACTATGATTCTTTAAGTACCTTTTTCAGGCCAAAGGATAAATCGGGTGAGTTTGTCATGAACTTTGTTGCAAAGGATTACACTGAATATTTCTGCGAAAGCAATGCCTGGCAATATTTCTGGTCGGTGCAGCATCAGTTGGATTCGTTGATAAAATTAACAGGTAAGGAAATCTTTGAATCAAAACTTGACTCAATGTTCAGCTATTTTCCCGAACCCGGAGACAAACTGCCGATTTTCAGCACCGGAATGATCGGGCAATATGCTCATGGCAACGAACCCGGACATCATGTTGCTTATCTCTATAACTACATCGGGCAACCGCACAAAACCCAGAAGCTGGCCAGAGAGATCATGGCCACCCAATACAGTAACCGGCCCGATGGTTTTTGCGGTAACGAGGATTGCGGACAGATGTCGGCCTGGTATGTGTGGTCGGCATTAGGATTTTACCCTGTAAATCCTGTTGACGGAATCTATCATCTGGGCAGCCCGGTGATCGATAATGCCAAAATAAAACTTCCTGACGGACAGTTGTTTGAAATATCGGTTCATAACAATTCCGATGAAAATGTCTACATTCAGTCCATTAAATTGAATGGTAACAGTTACAATAAACTTTCCATTACCCATCAGGAAATTCTGAAAGGGGGTAAAATCGAGTTCTTTATGGGAAACACCCCTGTATCCGGTGAAAAGTTCATCAGATAACGAAAAATTGATTCCTCAATGCAGATTTCTGCTAAGTTTGAAAACAGGTTCAGGAAAAACTGACTAACGACCAATATCATGATAAAAGCCGCTTGTTCACCGTGTATTAAAGCCTTGATTGTCATTAATTTGCTGATTTTTCAAACAATTTTGGTTTCAGGACAATCCCTTGCCCGTTTTGTTAATCCTTTTATCGGAACATCAAACTATGGAGCGACCCATCCAGGAGCTGTTGTACCACAGGGAATGGTTTCGGTGGTGCCGTTTAATGTTACCGGTTCATCAGCAAATAAATTCGATAAGGACGCGCGGTGGTGGTCTGCACCGTATGCCAGCGAAAACACTTTTTTTTCAGGATACAGCCATGTGAATCTAAGTGGAGTTGGATGCCCCGACCTCGGCGTAATTATGCTTATGCCAACTTCAGGAAAGCTTACTGCCCGAATTAGTGATTATGGTTCAGCAATGAGCAGACAAAAAGCTTCGGCCGGTTATTACAGCTGCTTTCTCGATAAATACCAGATACTAACCGAAGTTTCGGCCACCCAACGCACCGGAGTCAGCAGGTTTACCTATCCTGCCGGTGAAGCAAACATCATGATTGATCTGGGAAACGGACTTACCAATGAATCGGGGGCTTACATCAGGGTGCTGAACAATTATGAGGTAGAAGGCTGGCGCATGACCGGGAATTTTTGTTATCAGGGTAATTCCGAACGTCCGGTATATTTTTATGCAAGAATAAGCAAGCCTGCCAAAGAATTCGGAGTCTGGAAAAAGATGCCGGAAATGAAAGTGGAAGGAAACTGGTCGGCAACAAACAATAATTTTAAGTTCTACAAAAATTACACTGAACCTATGGCCGGTGACAGCATTGGAGCCTGGTTTTCGTATCAGGTGGAAGAAGGGGAAATGATTACAGTGCAGCTTGGCATTTCCTACGTTAGTATTGAAAATGCCCGCCTCAATCTGCAAGCTGAGCAGCCCGTTGCCGATTTTGATAAGGTCTGGAAAAATGCACAGAATGAATGGGAAACCGTTCTTTCTAAAATACAGGTTGAAGGTGGTACCGATGACGAAAAAACAATTTTCTATACAGCGCTGTATCACATGAATCTGCACCCGAATATTCTGAACGATGTTAATGGCGAATACCCTCTAATGGAATCAGCCGGGACAGGTAAATTGAGCTCAGGAAACCGGTATACTGTTTTTTCGCTCTGGGATACCTACCGCAATTATCATCCTTTTATGAGTTTGGTTTACCCTGAGATTCAGACAGCCATGGTGAACTCAATGGTTGAAATGTACAAGGAAAGTGGCTGGTTGCCCAAGTGGGAGCTCAACAGCCGCGAAACTTATACCATGAATGGAGATCCGGCTCTTCCGGTGATTACCGATACTTACCTTAGGGGATTAACAGGCTTCGATGTGCAAACTGCCTATGAGGCTATGGTGAAGTCGGCAACTACTCCCGAAAAGGAAAACAAAATCAGGGTTTCCAACGATTTTTACCTTACAAATGGTTATGTGCCTTTTCTTGAGCCTTTTGATAATTCTGTTTCCGTTGCACTTGAGTATTATATTGCCGACTGGAACCTTGGGCAATTGGCCAAAGCACTCGGGAAAACCGAAGATTACAAACGGTTTAATGCCCAATCGCTCAGGTATGTTAATTACTACGATGCTGAACAGTTTGGGGTATTCCGGCCTAAACTGCCCAATGGTTCATTTTTGAGTAATTTTGATCCCATGCAGGGAAAAAACTTCGAGCCTGTACATGGTTTTCATGAGGGGACTGCATGGAATTATGCGTTTTGCGTACAGCATGATATTCCGGGATTGATAAGATTATCGGGAGGCAAAAATAAATTTCTCGATAAACTGAATACTGTCTTTTCTGACAGTCTATATGATATGACCAACGAGCCCGACATTCACTATCCATATCTTTACAATTATCTCAAAGGGGAAGAATGGAGAGCGCAGCAGGAAGTAAGCAGTTTGATTAACACATGGTTCAGCAACAAGCCCGGAGGTTTGCCCGGAAACGATGACTGCGGAACCATGAGTGCCTGGCTGGCTTTCAGTATGATGGGATTGTATCCGGTTTGCCCCGGCGATATGAATTTTGCTATTGTAAAACCTGTTTTCGAAAAAGTTACCATTCATCTCGATAGCAAATATTATCCCGGCAAACAATTTGAAATCAGCAGGAACGGCACTGCGAACGGTGGATATATTAAAGGACTGATGTTAAACGAAAAAAAATACAGTTCCTATTTTGTACCTCATCAAACCATTGTTGCCGGAGGTAAACTTGAAATCCTGAATGATTAATTGCCGGAGACCTTTTTTTGAATTCAGGGAAAACAAAAGCTTAAAAACAAAAGAACCAAAAGACATGAAAAGAACATTAGCAATCCTTTCTTTATTGATTAGTTTTTTGTCGCTTTCGGCACAGGACAAAAGGGATTACACACAGTATGTAAATCCTCTGATTGGCACCGACTCGCGCTACGAGTTGTCAAACGGCAATACCTATCCAGCCATTGCTTTGCCCTGGGGAATGAACTTCTGGACCCCGCAAACCAATCGTATGGGCGATGGATGGACTTACCAGTATTCCACATCAAAAATCAGAGGGTTTAAGCAAACCCGCCAGCCTTCGCCCTGGATTAATGACTATGGAGCTTTTTCAATTTTTGCCACAACCGGAAAGCCAGTTTTTGATGAAAACAAGCGCGAATCATGGTTTTCGCACAAAGCAGAAACAGCAAAGCCTGATTATTACAAGGTTTATCTGGCCGACTATAATACTACTGTCGAAATCGCACCTGCCGAAAGAGCGGCCTGTTTCAGGATAACCTATCCCAAAAGCACTGAAGCCAACCTGATAGTTGATGGTTTTTTCAAGAATTCTTATGTAAAAGTAATTCCCGGAGAACGTAAAATTATTGGGTATGCCTGCAATAACTCAGGCGGCGTGCCCGACAATTTCAGAAACTACTTTGTAATTTATGCCGATAAAAACTTCGAAGAAGTATTTGTTGTAAAGGACAGCCTGATGAAAACCGGTTTGCTTGAAGCTGAAGGCAAACACGCCGGGGCAATTGTTCGTTTTGTTACCCGGGCAGGTGAACAGGTAAATTTAAAAATTGCATCTTCTTTCATTAGCTTTGAACAGGCTGAGCTTAACCTTCAACAGGAAATCGGAAACCGTTCTTTTGATGAGATACGGGCAAATGCCAATGCAGAATGGAACAAACATCTGGGCCGAATTGAAGTGGAAGGAGGAACCGATGCTCAGCTAACTACCTTTTACACCGCGCTTTATCGCACTTTACTCTTTCCGAGGAAGTTTTACGAATTTAACAAGGATGGGGAAATGTACCATTACAGCCCTTACAACGGAAAAGTAGAAAAGGGCTATATGTTTACCGACAATGGCTTTTGGGATACCTTCAGGGCGGTATTTCCTTTCTTCACACTGATGTATCCCGGGTTTAACAGCGATGTTATGGACGGGCTTGCCAACACATATATGCAGAGCGGCTGGCTGCCCGAGTGGGCAAGTCCGGGACACCGCGATTGTATGATCGGCTCCAATTCAGCTATAAATATTGCCGACTCCTATTTAAAAGGGATACCCGGGAAAAAAATCGACGTTCTTTACGAAGCAATTTTAAAAAACAGCAGCAATGCGGGCCCGCTCACATCGGTTGGCAGGTATGGAGTTGATTATTACAACTCCCTGGGATACATACCTTATAATGTTGGTGTAAACGAAAATACCGCCCGAACCCTTGAATATGCCTTTGCCGATTACAACATCTGGAAACTTGCTAAAGCCCTGAACAGGCCACAACAAGAAATTGATTTATTCGAAAAAAGGGCCATGAATTACAAAAATGTTTTTGACAAGTCGGTAAATTTTGTTCGCGGAAGAAATAAAAACGGGGAATTTCAATCCCCTTTCAGGCCCGACAAGTGGGGTGATGCCTTTACCGAAGGTTGCTCGTGGCACTGGACCTGGTGTGTTTTTCACGATATACAGGGGTTGATTGATTTAATGGGTGGCCCGGCGCCATTTGTCAATAAACTTGACTCCGTGTTTATTGCACCGCCAACTTTCGACTATTCCTATTATGGTTTTCAGATTCACGAAATTACGGAGATGCTTATCATGAACATGGGACAATATGCACACGGAAATCAGCCCATTCAGCATATGCCATATCTATACAATTATGCAGGCCAGCCCTGGAAAACCCAGTTTCATGTGAGAGAAATCATGAACCGCCTGTACACTTCACTACCCGATGGCCTTTGCGGTGATGAAGACAACGGACAAACCTCGGCCTGGTATGTTTTTTCGGCTATGGGATTTTATCCTGTTGCTCCCGGAACCGGACAGTACGTTTTAGGTGCTCCATTGTTCAGGAAGGTAACCTTGCATCTTGAGGATGGTAAAACATTTGTAATTTCTGCCCCCGGAAACAGTGCAGAAAATCGCTATGTATCTGAAGCTAAACTAAATGACAAAGTTTACACAAAAAACTACCTCAATCATTCCGATATTACAAAAGGCGGGGCACTTGAATTTAAAATGAATGCAGAACCTGTTAAAACAAGAGGAATCCATAAAGAGGATTTCCCCTATTCAATGTCGGATGAACTGAAATAGTTAGCCTGAAAATTTTATTTTTAAAGCGGGCAGGCAAAATCAGAGTCTGCCTGCTTCATTTTCATTATTACACGGATATTGTTTTATTATTCCGAAAACGTTTATCGGATAAATTGTAATGCTCTACATTTTAAAGGAAGCATAAATGTGTTAATAATTTCCGTACATTTGAGGCACAGGAAATGGTTCGGAATAAAAAAAACAGAAAAATATGGCTGCAAATCCGGTTACGATAATGGATCTGGCAAAATTGCTGAACCTTTCCAAGTCAACGGTAAGCCGCGCTTTAAAAAATCATCCTGACATAAGTCCTTCTACCCGCGAGGCTGTAAAGCAACTGGCCGATGCTCTGAATTACAGACCTAATTCCGTTGCGGTAACACTTCGCCACAAAAAAAGTAAAATCATAGGTTTGGTAGTGCCTCAGATTTCCTATTTCTTTTTTCCATCGGTTGTTAAGGGTATTGAAGATGAAGTTGCCCGGCATGGTTATACAATCATGATTATGCAGTCGAACGAAGAGTATGAAAGAGAAAAGCAGGCATGTGACCACCTGATGTCGGGGAATGTAGAAGGAATACTTGTTTCGGTTTCGATGCAGACACTCGATTTTAACCATTTTGATAAAATTATAGATTCAGGTTTGCCGGTTGTGTTTTTTGACCGCGTTCCTGAAAACTGCCAGGCCGACATGGTGCTGGTTGATGATACCGATGGTGCCTACAGGGCAACCCTTCACCTGATAGAAACAGGCAAAAAGCGGATAGGTATTTGTACCGGAACTCCCAACCTGCTCATCAGCCGAAACCGGCTTAAAGGTTATAAACGTGCTCTTGCAGAATCAGGGATTGATCTGGATGAAAGATATATTTTTGAAGGAGAAAGTCCCGCCGAGGTGGAAGCCGGTATGGAAAAACTGCTCAGCCTGCCCGACCCTCCCGATGGAATTTTCGCCATAAGCGACCTGACTATGGCAGGTATTATGCGGGCCATTTATAAGCGAAGATTGAAAATCCCTGAAGACATCGGAGTAATTGGTTTCTGCGAAGAACCTTTCAGCCTGATGTACAATCCTCCCCTTTCTACCATTAAGCCGATGGGTTACGAAATTGGCCGTACTGCAGCAAGAATGCTTTTTAACAAGATACTTAATGCTGAACCCAACCTTTCTCAGGGCCGCGTATTGCTTGCCGGAGACCTGATAGTAAGAGAATCAACGTTAAAAGATTAACGCCTGTAAATAAATTGCCTGAGTTAATACTCGGTCTCCTCAAGTTTCTTCAGGCGGGCTGTGGTTGGGGAGTAAATAAGATTAATAAGAGCTCCTGCAAACAGCAATCCGGCAAAAATGGTTGCAACCGTAAATCCAGCCAGGGGATTCTTACCATAGGCATCACTAACAGCACCCATAATCAGTGGCCCGACAGCAGCACCGGCAGCAGTAAAAAACAATATCACTCCTGCCACAGCTCCGTGGCTTGATTTAGGGAAACAGCTGATTCCTTTTGAATTAATGGTTGGATAAATAACCGACATAAATAGCCCTGACAACGGCAGCAACAGCACAGCCAGATGTATGCCCACGGTTATACTCAGAATAAAGCAAATAAAAATTGCTCCGCTGAAAAGTGCCATAGCACCGCTCCAGTTGAATCTGCGTAGAATAAATGCACCCAGGAATCTGCCGCCTGCCCTCAGGAAGAAGAAAACCGATAACGAATAAGTTGCCAGCACCAGCAAGCCTCCGCCGTATCCTTCAAGCAGGGTTGGCATCCATACGTATATTGCCGATTCTACAGCAACATAAAGAAATGCGGCAAATGAGAATCCCAGAGCATATGGATCTTTGAGCATTTTAAGTGTTCTTCTGAGATTTACAGGTTCTTCTTTTGATTGTTTGGTGGGCGGGTATTTTACCAGCATGGAAATTCCGATAAGGATAAAACCCATAATGGCAGCCACTACATAAAGGTACTTCCATTCTACGTTTTGATTTAACAGGTAACTAACCAGAAAAGTGCCTGCAATGGCACCTACGCCAAAAAAGCCTTCTACCATATTCATGGTTGAGGTATGTTCGGTGTTTGATGTGCTGATGTCGCCGATAAGAGCCAGCGCCGCAGTTTTGAAAATACCGATGGCAAGGCCCGAAATTATCAGCAGGGTTAGAAAGAATCCAAAACTGTTTCCGGCAATAAACAGGAGTGAATTTACAGCAAACAAAAGAAGCCCTATGATGATGGTTTTTTTTCGTCCGAGCTTATCGGCCAGGAAGCCCAGAAGTATTCCTCCTAAAGCAATGGCTACCATCGGGCCATAATGAAGCAAGCCTGCAGAAGTCATGCTGAGCTCGAATTGCTTCATCACCACACGTATGATTTCTCCCACAGCATCGGTTGTCATGGCAAACATCATAAACATAAGGTAGGTTAACCATTTTATGGTGGTGAGATTTCTTTTGCCGGTTATTGCTGTTGTGTCTTTCATATTGCTTGTTGATTTTTGGTTATGCATTGTAAACCAGCTGTTCTCCATTATTACCTGTGTAGGTTATGGTATTGCTGAAGTCGTTTAAGTTAATAGTCAGGGTGCATTCTGTCCCATTGTGCTTGCGGTTAAGGGAAAGTATATGGTCAGGAGAATCCAGAATAACCAGTTCCCCGTCGAAAGCCGGATGTGTATTCCTGAACCTGATCAGTTGCTGCAATCTTTTTACAACCGGTTTTTCAGCTGCTGCAGCAATTTCTTCCATGCTGAAATTATGGCGGTTTATTTCGCGGCCTTCGCCGGTTTTATTTACCATTTCCATGTCGTTTTCACCAGCCAGCAAACCTACATAATAAACCTGAGGAATTCCGGGAGCAAAAAACTGTATTGCCCGGGCTGCAATATAAGCATTGTCGTTGCTGTTAAGCACCGAATAATATGAACATCTTATCTGATGAACATCAAATCCATCGGCGGCTTTATGTTTGTCAGAAAAAACATAGCTTAGATTGGCTCCCCTTTCGAGACACACATCTACTATCTTGCGCGCTTCGGTGCTGCTAACCATTTCGTCAAGGTCGGGTTTAACAGGTATTCCGTCGTGGCAGTCGAGCATGGTAAACTGTTTAGAAGGACGATCAGCCAGGTATTTTTTTAGTCGTTCACCCGACCCGTTGATGAGTGCTTCAAGTATTGTATAGGGCAGAATAAAATCATAAATCCAGTGACCTTTTTCTGCCAGTTTGTATTGTATGGAGTAGTGCGAATGAACCTCAGGAAGCAGCGCCAGTCCCAATGAGGCAGCTTTTTCTGAAATCCAGTCGATAAACCGGTAAATTTCGGGTTCAACAAAGAAGCAGCTTGTTCCGGGTTTCTTAATGATATAGCCAACTGCATCAAGACGAACAATTTTAACTCCGTTTGCGGCGAAGTTTTCGAGGAAACTTTCAAGCATCCTGCGGGTAAGCGGAGCATTTATGTCCAGATCAATCTGTTCTGATGGATTTTCTTTTCCGAAAGTAGTCCAAACCAACTGCTTTTTCTTACCGGGGCCGGTTTCGTATTCCGACCAGGGTTGTTTGCGGCGTAAAAACATCAATGCAACATCTTGGGCAACTGGTTTCCCGCTTTCCCAGATTTTATCAGGGGTTAGAAACAGCTCCGCCCATTCCGATTTATCGCCGTTATTCAGAAAATCCTGAAACCATTCTGATTTCCGCGAAATATGATTTACCATCAGATCAAGCAGAATATGGTAATCCTGCGAAAGTTGCCTGATGTCGTTCCAGGAGCCGAATTGCGGGTCAATTTCCAGATAAGTAAGTGGCGCAAAACCACGGTCGCCCGAAGACGGGTAGGGTGGAAGGATGTGTATTCCCCCTTCAAAAAGATTGGGAAAATACTTGCTGAGTGCAGCCTTAAGCGCTTGCAGGTTTCCTCCCAGCGAATCGGGATAGGTAATCAGCTGAACCTTGTTTTTGAGTTCCATGTTTTGTCTTTACAGGTTTTCAGTAACTTTCAGGTCATTGGAAATCAGGAAGTCGGCCAGAAAACGATGCCCTGCAATAATTTTGTGCTCTGTAATGAGAATGTTTTCCACAAATGGATCATTTACTTCGTTGCCCCGGTTGCGTTTTTTGCGATAAGGCAGCGTGTCGTTGTAATCGCTGGTAATAAATATACGCGAATCTACTTTACGCAAAAGCGAAACATAAGTCCCTTCTATAATAATTACCTTGATACCTTCAAGGCTGATTCTGAGTTCGGTAACAGTATTTGCATGATAGTCAATTATTGGTGTGCTTATGGTATTTTTCCCTGACAAGGCATCATTTATATTTAGTTGCAACAGGTCAAGCCTTACTTCTGCATGAGGTCCGAGCCATGCCGGGTCTGATTTTCGGCGGGCGTCGTTCAGCGCCGGAGGCAGCACAAAATAATTGTCCTGATTAATTACCAGGGATTCTATTCCCCTGTTCCTCAATTCGCGGAACAATGAAGCGCCGGTTTCGGTTTTTCCGCATCCCGATTCGCCTGCAACAGTAATGATGTAAACTGCGTTTTTATTCTTTATCTGACTTTCTGTTTTGTCGGCAATCTGCCGGGCTACCTGGTCGTGCAGTGAATTAACAGGAATCTGATTGGTATTCATAGCTTTGGAGATGTTAGTTAATTAAGCAGTTACATGAAATTTCAGCTTTTGTTTTTCCGGTAAAAAACACCGGTGGCAGTACCCACCGGTGTTTCACCAACCAACCAAAAATTGCTCAGAAATTATACACTACTGAGAAATTTGTTGCCCTTCCCGTAATGGGGCGGCCACGCATGTAGTTCACGGCATTGTCAGTAAATGCATCGCCTTCCATTTCGGTTAAACCGAATGTATTGAACAGATTATTCACATTAGCACGAACCACCAGCCCGCGGGTAATTTTATATGATGCAAAGGCATTTACATATGTAAATCCAGGGAGTACCACTACGTTATCGAATTGTGCAAATACTTTGGTTGTTCCAACCAGACTGAAACCTATGGCTGCATTTCCGATTCTGTAGGATGGATTGATGTTGAACATAAGATCGGGAACCCTGCGTGGTGTGTTGCCAACTTGCTCAGGATTGTTGCTCTTTGATATCTCAGCTTTGGTATAAGTAGCACCGGCTGTAGTTTCAAAATTTCCGAATTTTACCGAACCATCCACCTCAGCTCCGAAAGAAGTGTAGTCAATATTGAAAACTTTTTCAAATTCAGAGTTCTGCTCAGATAATTTGGCCCAGAATCCGGTTACGTTAAAAGCATAATTGGTGTGTTTAAATTTAAACCCGATTTCTGCCTGTGAAATTTCATCGGCATCCAGCCCCGGAATGGTTTGTCCTTCGGCAGTAATGTAAGGTGAGTAAAGCAGCCTGTCGGCATTGGCCCTTGCACCTTTGCTGTATCTTGCAAATATGGCTTTGTTATCACCCAGTTTGTAGTTGGCTCCTACTGAATAAGAAAGATAGCTGTAATCGTAATCCACCGGATTAGGGTTGGCATTATTTAGTACGGTTGTGGTGGAATCAATGGCCGACATTACGCCGTCGTTGTTAACATCAACCGGAGTTTGCATGTTTGAGAGGTAGTATCCGTAAGCATTGCCGAAGTCGTAACGCATGCTGGCATCAATATTCAGAT
Organism: Lentimicrobium sp.; assembly: GCA_024709105.1. Taxonomy (GTDB): domain Bacteria; phylum Bacteroidota; class Bacteroidia; order Bacteroidales; family Lentimicrobiaceae; genus Lentimicrobium. The sequence goes on from JANJXJ010000195.1 coordinate 36,445, forward strand.
CGCTGGTGATTTCTACGCCAACATTGGCATAAGGAGCGTCAACGCTGTAGCGCATATCGTAGCCGCGGGTACAGCAATTGCCCCAAGCGGGTACTCCGTGGGCGTAAAGACCGTTTTCGGTAGCAGCTGTGCCGTCGGCACGGGTCAGATTCATGAGCCTGATTCCATCGCCGTTGATGTCGGTTACATAGGCCTGCCACAGCCAGGTCATGTCAATACGCTGATAAGCTTTGTAATAACCGGCAGTAAGGTGAATTTTGTCGTTAAATGACTTGGTGAGGTAAAAATCATTGGTAAAATTGTCGAGGCTGTTCATTTCAACATCGAAACTGTGAACTGTCATGAGAAGGCCATTTCCATTAAGAGCAGAAAGTTCGGCAGCTGAAAGAGCTTCACCTGCATTTGCTCCATTGGCATAACTTGCGGTGTAACCTGCACCAGCAATTGAGGTAGCAATGGCGTCGGCTGTGTTAATGGCTACAGGGAAAGGTGAATTGAATTTGCCTTTATTGAATGCCATACGTGCTTTGTTTTTTACCATCCAGCCTTCGCCGAGTTCGAATGAGAATTCAGTGCCAACAGCAGTCGATATGGGGTGCATTCCATCACTGATATCACTGGTTCTGAGATTGCCGTTGCCATCAACACCATTCAGTTTGAGGAAGTAAGGGCTTTGCAGGGTTGATGTAAGTGCATCGTATCCTTCAATGGATTCGAAAGTGGGGTCAGCAGCAGTACCTGTTCCCTTAACCGGCATCGGCATGTAGCTTATTGCTCTGTCGTTCAGATATTTAAAATATACGCGTGCATAACCTTTCTTGAAGTTTTTGGTGAGATTGGCTTTTATCTGGCCGCCATAGTTGCCTTCGTAACCGGCATTGCGGGGGCCTTCGCCCTGGCGGAAGAAACCTCCCACATGGAAGCTGACATCTTTTCCAATGGGTGAGCCATACTCAAAGTCGGTTCTGAACGATCTGTGATCAACGCCCAGCGATGTACCTATGCTTCCACCTTCGGTAGCTCCGGTTTTGCTGATGAAGTTGATGATACCAGCGGGAGAGTTGCTGGCAAATGTTGAGGCAGAGCCTCCTTTGATGGCTTCAAGCCTGTCAATGGTGTAATCGGCACGCAGAAAAATATCGGCATTACCAAACGAAATATCGCCAAATTGCATAACTGGAAGTCCGTCTTCGTGTAATTGTAAAAATTTTGAACCTCCTGAAGTAATGGGAATACCACGAACCGAAATGTTTGCATTTCCTTCACCACCGGTTGCTTCGGAGTGAATTCCGGGAATAGCTTTGAAAATTTCTGCTGTGGTAACTGCTCCGAATTCTTCAATGGCTTTCGGGCGCATGGTATTTACATTGATGCTTGACTCAAGTGCCGATTTCTGATTCACAACACCGGTTACCACAATCTGATCAAGACCGATCAGGTCGGCAGATAGTTCGAAATCAACATTAACTTCCTGCCCCGGAGCTAGTGTAATTTTTTTCTCAGCATTGCTGTAGCCTACATATGATACCACCAGGGTAAGTTCTCCTGAGTCGGTATTGCTGAGCACATAGGCGCCGTTTACATCAGTAATGGTTCCGGCGGTTGTTCCTTTGACCCTTATGGTTGCTCCGATCAAGGTTTCTTTTGTTTGTGCATCCTGAATTTTTCCCTTAATGGTGCCGGTTCCCTGTGCAAATACGGAAACAGAACCAATGCCGAGGAAAAGCAGCAAGTAAAGTAATGTTGTTTTCATGGATTGGGTTTTTTAATGTAAATGTGTGGTTCTACCCAGAGGTTGGTTAAATTGTTGACTCTGGAGGTGGCAAATGTATATCATGTAACTGCCTGAGTCAATAGACTTTGGCTGAGTTGCAATCGTTTTCTGATTTCAACCGGTTGTGCAACCGGTTGCAGTTGATAACTTTATTGAAAAAAATTTTATTAGTTCATGAAAATTGTTCATGCATTTTGAAAGAAACCAACTTTTTACTAAAAATTGCCCCTGTTTTACAGCTAAAAATTGCCATGATTTTTATTTTGAGTGTCTTGCGATGAAAATTATGAAGAATCGCTGAGTTTGGAACGGTTTTTATTTCCATCCGGTAGGTTCAAAGGAGTTTCAGGCTTTTCTAACCGTTAGCCTGAAAAGTAAACAGATTTTTTTTGAGATTTAATCATTAAAAGTTCAGGTTTACAGTTAACTTTCTATTTTTGCTGCTAATTCTGCCCGAAATACACATTTATTGTTTCCTGATAAATACACACTGTTTTTTTAACTTCTAACTAAACCCTGCTATGAAAAAATTGAGATTTATTGCACTTTTAATGCTTGCAATTACTTTGTTTTCGGCCTGCAACAAAGACGATAACGATGACAATAACGAAGTATCCGGAATGTCGGTTGATTACGATGGAAGAACATGGAAGTCAACCGTGGCTACTGCATCTTATATGGAAACCGGAGACCTGACAATGATTACAGGCGCAAATTCAAATACTGGACAACAAATTGTAATCACTTTTACCGGCTCTCTTCCCGCAACACTTCCCATCAGTAGTTCTGAAGATAGTCCGTCCATTAGCCTGAGCATGGGCTTGAGTGGTTCGTTTTCAACAATTACTACCGATAATCCAACAGGAGAAGTGGTAATCACCAAATTCGACAAGGAGAAAAAACTCATTTCAGGAACTTTCAGATGCAAGGTTGCAGAATTTGATGGAACCGAAATGGAATTCACCAACGGGAAGTTTACAAATATTGCATACATCTCTCAGTAGCGACTGACAGACAGCAGATTATGGGCTTCTCTGGCCCGAAAATATCAGGAAATAATAAAGAAACAGCCCATGAAAGCGGGCTGTTTCTTTTTGGAATGGAATGTGTTTTTTCTTTAAGAATTAGCACGCCATATCCATTTTGAACTTGTGGCCATGTATTATCTGTGCAGAAATCAATAATCATTCATATTCACAACTATCAATATGCCTGCCAATTACCAGTAGTTCCCTGACTATGCGGTAATGGGCATGATCAGCAGCTTCGAAAGCCTGGTCTAGTTTCAGATTGGGGTACTCATAATTCAGATCATCAAGTTTAAACGAAATGTAATTTCGCATCCCCGACATAATTTCTAATAAATCATCAGCCGCATTGCGCCTTTTACTGCCTTCGAAATTAAACGGATAGCTGAAAATAACTAAAAAACGTACCTTTTTCTCCTGAAGGATAGGAATCAAAGCAGCAGCCAGACCACTTCCTGAATAGCCTCCTGCAGATACAAGCAACATATTGTTATTGTCCTCATCAAACAGAGGCAATACATCCGCGGGTAATTCAACTGGCACTTCAGGATCCGGATAAATGAATGTATGCCGGCTGGTTTTAATTTCCTTAAAAGCAGAAGGCACAAACCTGATCAGATTTATGCCTTCGGGTAAGGGCAATCCGGGGTTGCCCACAGCAGTATACTTCCCGGCAATTTTGCGGCGGTGCAGGTATTTCAAAACATTCACTCCGCCATATCCCAGTCCAAAAAAATGACAGTTTTTCTCAGGTCTAAAACCTGCCTCTTTCAACGTGGCCATGTACCCAAAAACCTTGATGGCTTGCCTTCTCTTTTCAAATGATTTGTGTTTCATAACGTTTTATTTTTCTGTTAACGGTTTAAGAGCAGCCAAAGCGCGGAAGGGGAGCCAAAGTGAGGCCGCAGGTAAAAATTGGGGTTGGAACCCTGCTTTACAGGCAACCAACCCCAATATAACCTGAAAGAAATGAAGGAAATCAGCTGTTAATCCGGTGTAAAAATTGAAACTGATATAATTGTGGTCCGGATGATATTTCCCTGAAATAATCAAAAGTAAATCAGAGCACACAATCAAGATTTACAGTTTTTTCAGCGAAAGGCACAATTTATATTTTGCCTTGCATACTATCTTCTGCACCTCAATCTTTCACACACCGGATAGAAAATCCATGTTCTTTTATGCTCTGCCCCTTATAAAGACCAGCTCCGTTTTCGGTTATCAGAATATAAGTCGCCTGTGCGGTGTCAATTTCTGTTTTGGTCCACCAGGTGGCGAAATCTTCTAACCCGTCAAAAAGTCCGTTTGACAGACAACAGCCTCCCGGTAGTGCAGTAAACCCGTATTCATCGGTAATCTCATCACTTACAACTCCCCAATGTGATGTGCCACTTTCCTTTAATTTGTCACCGGCAGTTCCTGCACCTCCGATAAAATCAGCAAGCTGCATCCATTCTGCTTCGGTGGGCAAATGCCATCCCGGTGGACAGGCCTGTTGTGCTGCTGCCCAATTGTACAGGGTACCATAAGTCTTATAGTACTCTGATGCTTTGGCTTCATTTAAGTTGTTTCCTTCGTAGGCTAAAACATAATAAAGCGGAATAATATGAGAACCGGAGTCGGGTTCAACCACCATGGGCAGATATCTCAGGTTTTCAGCCATCCATACCTGATCGCCAATTTGAAGTGTTTTGTAAGAAACACCATCTCTTGGGTCGGTAAAGTATTCATAAGTTTTATTATTTTCATCATCGTCTTTGCTGCAGCCGCTTGCAAATGACATGAACAGGGCCAGAGTGGCCAAAGGCAAAATCAGTAATTTCTGTTTTTTCATTTTAGAAGAATTAAATGTTGACACTCGTTTTGTTGTTGGTTAAGCAATTGAAAATTCCGGGACTTTGTCGTGAATATGTTTACCACCGGTTCTTATTGGTTTCATTTTTAAGATTGGGTAGTTAAAGTTTGATTACCTGCTTATTCAGGGTATATTGCCCGCAATTAACTCTCAGTATATAGATTCCGGGTTTTAATGAGCTGAAATCCATTGATATACCATCACCATGCATGGCAGAAGAGATTTTTGACATTACACTGTTTCCGGTAACATCCAAAAGTTGTATGGTATAACTTTTGTCTTTCCAGCCGTGTGCTTCCACAAAACACAGCTCCGAAACCGGATTAGGAAATATCTTAATCTCTTGCTCCTGATGAATTCCGGCTGATGTGACCACCCCCTCATCAGCATACCACAAGCCATCGGATACAGTACTGAAAACAACATTATCGCTGTTTACTCCAACTGCACTTAACAAATACCCTCCCATCGGCATGCCCTGGGTAATCAATCTAAAGCTGCTGCTGTCAGTATGTTGCACATAACCACCGGCCAGGGTGGCAACATACAGATAATCTCCAAGGGTAGCCATGTCCATTATGTTCATACCCGGAACAAGGCCTGTTGATGCGGGTGACCAGTTCAGGCCATCATCGAGGCTGTGATACATCAGGGTACCTGATGCAGCAAAAAGTTCGTCGTTAAGTTTGGCCAGCTGTACAACTTCATACATGCCTGATCCGTAAGGATACCAATTGATTCCATTATCTGAGGATCGGTATAGGTAGCTTCCTGAGTTGGAAAGACCGGCGAGAATGTCTGAGCCATTTTTAAGGAAGCACCTCACTGATTGATTTGATGCCCCCACACTTACAGCCGACCAGTTCTGACCGGAATTCTCTGACCTGAAAACTCCTTCATCCGTGGATACAAGCAGGGTGGTTCCATCTGAAAAAATTGCGCCTGTATTAAGGCTGGCAAGTCCATTATTCACAGCAGTCCAGCTATAACCCAGCATAGCCGACCGGTATACGCCATTTGCCGTTGAAGCATACAACACAATGGCTGACCCTTCAACAGATGTAATAATCCTGCGAATGTCACTGCTGCCTATACCTGTAGAAGAACCATACCAGTCGGTGAAGTTTTGTGTTCGCTGTATGCCGTTGTTGGAGGTCGCCACATACCAGACATTTCCGTATGAAAGTATGTCGGTGACCTGGTTTGATACCGGCAGGCCCGACTGTATCCATTGGGCTTGAACTGATCCACTGACCAGAACTACCAGAAAAATGGTTTTAAAAATGAAAAGAGTTGTTTTCATAGATTTCCTCATTAGGCGTAAGTTGAATTACAGGTTTGCTCAAATCAAGTATGCCGGAAAATTTGTATTTACCCTGAATTTCACAATCTGAGATCTGGCATGGAAATTTGATTTTCAAATTTTTACCAACTTCTTCACAATCGTTTGATTTCCAAAATTTATCCTGATGAAATAGGTTCCGGCAGGCAGGTGTGTGATATTAAGTTCAAGGTTTCGGGTTTCTGGTGCCGGGTGCCGTATTTCGAGGATTTCTCCGTATAAATTGGCCAGCTCCAGGCTTTGAAAGTCAAAGTCGTTCTCTGAATCATCTATTCGGATTTGAACGCTGAACAGGCCTTCAGCAGGGCTTGGAGCCACCACAATCATTTCCTGTCTCCGTAAATCCGGTTGGTCATACAATTCCAAACCTAATGGGTTTCCGTTGGGATTCCTTTTATAAAAGACATTCCATTCTCCTGTCCTGTTATCGCACCAAACCACATTTACCGACTGTCCGTTGAGGGCAACCGACGGATACCAGGAATCAGAAGCGTCGTTTGTCAGTCTTGTATCTGTTGACCAGGATAATCCGGCATCTGTTGAATTTTTATAATAGATTTCCCAGTTCCCGTCACGGTGCTCATTCCAAATCAGGTGGAGGGCATCTCCCGAAACTGCAACATTGGGTCCATAGGAATCATCGCCGGCAAACGTAAGGCGGGATTCACTACCCCAGGTTTCACCGGCATCCTGAGACCGGGCAAAATACAATTCATAATAGTCAACTTCATCCCTTGAATCGCTCCAGAATACATAAACATTATTACCAGTTGCACCTATGGTAGGATAACGGCCAACCCCTGCCTGGTTATTGAAAGAAAGCCTGACAGGTTCACTCCATGTGCCCGCCTGTTCTGAAAACCGGCAATAGAAAATCTCCTGGCCAATGCTGAAAGGAGTTTTGCTGTAAGCCAGATGTAATGTTCCATTATTGGTTGCAATAGATGGGAATCCCGGGTTTTCCTCAACAGGTGTTGTCAGTTTCTCATCTTCGCTCCAGTTTACTCCTCCATCAGAAGATTTTTTGAAATATAGTTCCGTGTAATTGCCATTTGGCGGGTAGTCGCGGCTATCTTCCCAAATCACATATACATGCTGCCCGTCAGCTGCAATTACAGGATGCTGAGAATCAAGCAAACTGTTTGTAAGACGCACCGCTCCAATCCACGTTGCCCCGCCATCGGTTGAGTGGTTGTAGTAGATTTCACTGTTGTTGCCGGCAACTGTCTGGCTCCAGACCACATGTACATGATCTCCGGAAACAGCAACTGCCGGGGAGGATGAATAGGTGTACATAGCTGATAGAAGCACCTGTTCGTTCCAGGTAACACCTCCGTCGGGTGAATTTTTATACAGAATGGCATCGGTTAAGGTAAGAGAGCCAGCCCATACCACATGAATCTGATTATCCCGGGCTGCAATGCACCAGGCATTGTTATCAGAGGTGTATGACCCCGGTGTAGTGGTAAGTTGAAAATCCGGCTCCCATTGCGACCACCCTGCAAACGGCAGCAAGAATGTGAATAAAACAAGTAAAACCATCTTGTAGAAAAGAGTTTGTGCTTTCATGGGGGAGTTATTTAAAGGTTCGTTGTTAATACAGACTCTTTTTTTTTGATTTCATAACCTGATGATTTTTTTCACAATTATTTGGTTTTCAGACTCTATTCTGACGAAGTAGATTCCAGGGGGGAAGTGTGTGATGTCCATCAGAATGCTGGCTGCACCCCGTTCAGATTTGAGTTTTTCCCGGGTTTTCCCTGTGGGATCAACGATCTCAACCTGACAATCCGGATAAAGCATATTGGATAATAAAATCTGAAATTTTCCCTGTGTCGGGTTTGGCATTATTTCAGCACTTATCCGGCCGGGTTCATCAAATCCCTGTGCCTCCTGCCGCGACCAGGAATAATAATCCCGGGTGCTGAGCACAAACTGCTGCACATGTACGATCCATTTATGATACGAATCGCTGTGCCACCTGTTCAATGAATCGAATGTATAAAGGTGCATGTCTACCCCTTTCCAGGATGCTGACCCTGCATCCCATTGCGAAAGGGCATCTTCAGCAAGCAGGGTATCCTGAAAATATTCATAAGCACGCATATAGCCAGGCACCCATTCACCAAAGTTATTACCGCTGTATCCGGTGTTTCTCAACATTCTGTTAAACGCGTTATAGGTCATTTCAGATTTTATACTTGGCATCCACGTGACGGTATCTTCGCCAATGCGGTAATATTCATACAGGGTCATATTACCGGACTCATCCCACTCCCAATAATCCTTCTCCTGTGGAATCCATTCTTCGATTGATTCCTCGTATTTCCAATACCACGACTGAATTTTGCGATGGAGTTCATCCCAGGTGCATTCTTCCTTTATCATATAGTACCACAGTTGTGTATTGGGATTATAAAAGTACCTGGTTTTCAGAACCATATCGCCGGCTGTATTGTACTCATAGTCGTGCCTTAATTTTGGATAAAAAACCCCTGTACCTTCTTCATCTTCCCATTCGGTCACGCGTTCCGGAAGTCCCTCAGGATTGTATTCATATACACTGTATGCCGTTGAATCCCAATGCTGGCTGAGGTTATTCCATTCGAAATTCACTTCATTCGTGAGCCTTTGCTGATTATCGTAATAATTCAGTTCCATTTTATAATTTATCCAGTCGGGAGATGATAGGCTCCAGCCATCGGAATATGATTCGGAAACATTGCCATGGGCATCAAATACATATCTTTCCCTGAAAAGGCCTTTGTAAGCCATGGTTTCGTTTTCCCAGAACAATACCGCCCACATGGTTTGCCGGTCCTGAGCATCATACTGCCATTTTTCCATTCGGTATGGCACCCAAAGATTCAGGGCCTGCTCCCTGACGAATTCCTCGGTTTGTGTGGTTCGCCTTTGCTCATCGTACCGATAGGTTATCCGGTAAGAGAGAACCGAATCGCTGATGCCGGAAAATTTCCAGGTAATTACTGAATCGAGCACTTCGGTTTGCGGATTCCCGCGCCACATCTGGCCCCATATGCAAAGGGGTAACAGAATAAGCACTTCCATCAAAATTGTAATTGAGTTTTTCATGGCCTGAATTATTTCTGGAGTACAATTTTTCCTGAAAAAAGCTGGTTACCGGCTATTACCCTGCAGATGTATATTCCGCCGGCAAGAACCCCTGGTTCCCAGGAAATCCGGTTGTTCCCGGCCTGACAGAAGCCATGGTTTGCCTGATATACCGTTCGTCCCTGCAAATCAGTAACAGAAACGGTTACATCTGCTGAGGCATTCAGTTCAAAATCGAAAACAGCGATGTTGTTTGCCGGATTGGGTGAAATCTGCAAAGGCCGCGAAGTGTCTTTTTTCCCAAAGAAGGGAAAGTCATCTATCCCCAGCGGGGGCAAAGGCAGTTTGGTCAGTTCACCACCTTTTCTATACAGAATAATATTTGCATTCATTCCACTGCCGCCTGAAATCCGGCCTTCGCCAACAGCTACATAACCTCCGCCTGCCAGCGGCTGAGCATCGAAAACATTACCCCTGGTCGGCATATATACATTTCCGGGAGACCAGGCAGCGGTATCAGCCGAGATGAAGTTTCCATCCGGATCATAAACCGCCACATAAATCATTTCCTGTGAGCCGAAACCATTGCGACTGAGTATGTAATTACCATCGGAATTCCTGGCGATGGAGTTGAAACCACCATTTTGGTTCGCATGCGGCATTTTCTCCCAGAGTGTGGCGCCATCAGCATCAAGTTTAGCCAGGTACTCACTGTTCATGTAGTATCCGGCAAGCAGAAATGAACCGTCATCCTGTTCGATAATATCCCCTCCCGTATCCCAGTAA
>JANJXJ010000089.1 GCA_024709105.1 Lentimicrobium sp.
TTGGTAGCCCCATTGGCGTGCCGCATTATCCACCAATCCATAAAACAATCGAATTTCCGGCACAATATTTTTTTTACGCTACGCCCCGCCGGGGCTAAAAACCATCCGTACCGAATCTTTTCTACCAACGTTTCGCCCCTCTGGGGCTGCATTTGGCGGTTATTGAAAAATTTGCATCCAAATATTAGCATTCGATTAAAAAAATGGTTGGAATCTCATTTTTTGGCAAATAGCTATGTAGATAGCCCCAGCGGGGCGCAGCATTGTTAGATAATCATTGCAACGTCAGAAATCATAGCCTCGGAGGGGCGCAGCATTGGTAGCCCGGGAGGGGCGCAGCATTGGTAAATAACAATAACAACGATAAAAAATCATAGCCCCGGCGGCGTGCCCCGCAGTATGCGGCGGGGCGCAGCATTGGCATTTCCCAATCCCCCAAACAATAACCCCGCACATTTTATGTTATATTTATCTCTGCTGATCCAGCGCAAATCCAAAACCGCCAACTCTGTTTAACCCATTTGATAATTCGTTCTCTGCTGAGCAGAACTATTTCATATTTTTGCACAAATTCATTCTGCCTTGAAGAAACTGTATCTCCTCATACTTCGCTCTTACATCGGGCCATTGGTACTTACCTTCTTTATAGCCCTGTTTATTCTGGTCATGCAGTTCCTTTGGAAATACATTGATGATCTGGTAGGCAAAGGTTTGCAATGGCATGTAATTGGCGAATTGTTGTTCTACGCCTCCACTACTTTTGTTCCCCTGGCCCTGCCTCTGGCTATTTTACTTTCATCGCTGATGACATTCGGCAATCTGGGTGAGAGATACGAACTGGTGGCTATCAAATCGGCCGGGATTTCGCTGCGAACGGTTATGAAGCCCCTGGTAGTGCTGTCGGTTTTTATCAGCATCTTCGCTTTTTTCTTTTCCAACAATATCCTGCCGGTAACCAACCTTAAATTCAAATCCATTCTATACGATGTAAGGCAGCAAAAACTTGCACTCAACATCAGAGAAGGAATCTTTTACAATGGTATAGATGGTTATGTAATGCGCATCGGCAAAAAGGAAAAAGATGAAGTGACCATTCGCGATATCATGATTTATGACCATTCCTCGCGCATGGGCAACACTACGGTTACCCGCGCAGAATGGGGCCGTATGGAACAAAGTGAGGATGGTGCAACCCTCGAATTAACCCTCTACAACGGTTACAACTACGACGAAAAAACGGGGCGCAAATACGAAAACAACCGGCCCTTTCAGCGAACCTATTTCAGCGAGCAATACCGCATCTTCGATTTGTCTGATTTTAAAATGATGCGAACCAACGAAGAACTCTTCAGGAATCATTACCAAATGCTTAATCTGAAGCAACTTACTGCTTCTGAAGACTCATTGCTTAAAGAAAAAGAAAACAGAGAATCCGGATTAAGGCGCTCCATTGAACTTACCTATTTTTTCAACAGCCAGCTCGATTCTGCAAAATATATTAGCATACCCGATTCTATCCACGTACTTAATCCTTTGATAGTCCTTGACAGTTTGAATAAAGCCGACAAGGTTACTGTTTACGACATGGCATTCAATACAGCACGCAACACCCGGTCAAATGTGGAATACAATAAATCCGACTTTGATGCACGCACTGTATTGCTCAGAAAACATCAGGTAGAATGGCACCGGAAATTTACCCTTTCTATAGCCTGTCTGGTGCTGTTTTTTATTGGCGCTCCCTTAGGTGCTATTATCAGAAAAGGAGGCCTTGGCTTGCCGCTGATCATTTCGGTGGTGTTTTTTGTAATTTATCATGTAATTTCCATGACCGGCGAAAAATCAGTAAAGGCCGATCAGATGGAACCTTTTGTGGGCATGTGGCTATCTTCGGTGGTACTGCTTCCGCTGGGGATTATCCTAACCATAAAGGCAACCACCGATTCTCCGCTGTTTGATGTTGAAGCCTGGCAAAGATTCTTTTTAAAACTGATTAAAAGACGAGAAACCGAGACGCCCAAAGCGACCCTTTCCGATGAAAATACTACTGCTGTGCAATAAACCACCCTGGCCACCGCTCGAAGGAGGGCCTATTGCCATGAATGCCATGGTAAAAGGCCTGATTGAATCTGGCCATCAGGTGAAGGTACTGGCTGTAAATGCCCGCAAATACAATGTTAATGCCAGCGATATCCCCGAAAGTTATAAATCAGAAACAGGAATTGAGCTGGTAGAGGTTGATCTTTCCTTACGCCCTTTGCCCGCTCTCTGGTCGTTAATCAAACGGGAATCCTATCATGTTTCCAGATTCATTTCCAATGATTTTAAAGCTGCGCTGAAACGGATTTTAGTAAACGAAAAATTCGATATCATTCAGTTTGAGACACTTTTTACAACGCCTTACATCCCCTTGATCCGAAGCTTATCCAATGCAAAGCTGGTACTCAGGGCCCACAATATTGAGCATCTTATATGGAAACGGATCGCTGGCGGCGAAACCAATCCGCTGAAAAAATTCTACCTCAGCCACCTTGCCTCAGCATTGGAAAAATATGAAAAACAAACGCTGAATCTTTTGGATGGTGTTGTTGCAATTACGGCAACTGATGCATCCTGGTTTATCAGCGAAAAAAGCAATTTACCGGTTACCGCCATTCCTTTTGGAATGAAAACAACAGCCGCCGGAGCAGCAGAGAGCAGCCCACATGCTCACAAAAATTTCTTTCATCTGGGATCTATGAACTGGATGCCCAATCAGGAGGGAATCAGATGGTTTTTGAAAGAAGTCTGGCCTGAGGCAACTAAGCTGTTTCCGGGCATAACTTTTTCCCTTGCCGGAAGATCAATGCCCGGTGAATTTTCAAAATTATCTGCTCCCGGTGTTGTTGTAGACGGAGAAGTACCCGACGCCTCAGAATATATGAAGCAGCACGGGGTGATGATTGTACCGCTTTTTTCAGGAAGCGGCATCAGAATAAAAATTATTGAAGGAATGATGGCCGGTAAAGCCATCATCACCACGCCTGTGGGAGCTGAAGGCATTAATTACACCCACGGAGTGAATATAATGATTGTTGAAACTGCCGGTGAAATGCTCAATGCCATTGAGTTTGCGTTAAAAAATCCTGAAGCCATTGATTCAATTGGCCTTGCTGCCCGTAAACTGGTGGCTGCAGAGCACAACAACGATGTGCTGATGCAAAAACTCAACAGCTTTTATATTGATTTGTATTGATTTTTCGGGCTGGTAATTCGGTTTTTCCTTTTTTTTTCAGTAGGTTTGCCGGTAAAACAAGGCAAGCGTTGTCTCCACCTGACATAAGCTTAACTTATTTGTTTTCAGAATTATAAAGAGCATGAAACTACTGGTAATTCTTCCGCGGTTTCCATATCCCATTGAGAAGGGCGATAAGCTGAGGGCTTACCACCAGTTGCGCATTTTGTCAAAATATCATCAGATACATCTCATTGCACTCAGCCACACCAAAGTTAGTGCAGATGATTTCGAAAAAATAAAACCCTGCTGCAGCAGTATTGAAGTGGTCAGACTGAGCTGGCCAGGAGTAGCCTGGAATCTGGTAAAGGCTTACTTCACAGGCCTGCCTTTTCAGGTGGGTTATTATTTTTCAGCAAAGGCTTACAAAACCGTTGAAAAAGCAATCAGGAAGTTTGAACCTGAGCATATTTACTGTCAGTTGCTGCGCACTGCTGAATATGGCACAGGGCACCGGATAATAAATACCCTTGATTATCAGGATGTTTTTTCAAAAGGTATAGAACGCAGGATTCCCGGGGTAAAAGGGCTTAAGAAATGGCTTTTTTCATTGGAGCATAAACGTTTGCTCAAATATGAAAATCTGGTATTCGATCGTTTCACCAACAAAACCATCATTTCGGTACCCGACCGTGAATGTATTCCGCATCCGGGACGCGAAGAAATCCTGATTGTTCCCAACGGAGTTGATCATGCATTTTTCAGGCCTGTTAAAATGGAAAAGACACATGAGCTTGTTTTTACAGGGAACATGGGTTACCCTCCCAATATCAATTGTGCCGAATACATTGTTAAAGAGATACTTCCGCTGGTTCACGAAAAAATACCCGGTGTAAGGGTGGTAATTGCAGGTGCCAGTCCGCATGCCAAGGTCAGGGCACTGGCTTCAGAATTTGTAACAGTCACTGGCTGGGTTGAAGACATCAGACCAAGTTATGCCGGTGCTAAAGTTTTTCTGGCACCTATGCAACTGGGCACAGGTTTGCAGAATAAGTTACTCGAAGCCATGTCGATGAAGCTTCCTTGTATCACCTCTTCGCTTTGCAACACTGCATTAAAAGCTGCCCCGGGGGCAGAAATTCTGATTGGAGACGATGCCGGTAAAGTCGCCATGCATGTAATTAATCTCCTTCAGGATCAGGAACTTAACGACAAAATTGCTGCGGCCGGCTATGATTTTGTCCACCGGAATTTCAGCTGGGAAGGCGCAACCCGGAATTTACTCAGGGCAATTTCGGAATAAAACTGAATGATGATTCGGATGGCTAAGATGATTATTCCGAAACATCATATTTTCTAAAAATAGTCCGGACGAAGGTATATCTTTGCTTTGCGTTACCTCTTATTTGCATCACCGATCTAACAAAGTGTAATACACATAGTTACATTTTCTGAAATCTGTGATTAATATTACTTTTTAGTTGCAATGGAAAAACTCAGGTTTCTGGTTTCTGTTCTGGTATTATCAGTATTGCTTTTCGTGCCGGCATTTGTACTTGGTAACGATAAAGAAACTATTGATCCAAAGCTGAAACAACAATTTGATATTCTGGCAGATAAATCAGATAAATTTCCCGAAGAGGCAGTTATTGAAGGTGCCGAACTTCTCAAGAAGTTAACCAATCCAGAGGATAAGAAAAGCAGGGCAAAGCTATTACGAATACTTGGAAATGCTCACACCAACCTGTCGAATAACAGACAGGCTCTCGAATATTATGAGCAGGCTCTTACTATTTACCGGGAACTAGGGTTAGAAAAGGGAATAGGCTCAGTATTAAATAATGTTGGCTTGATCAGACAAGAAGAGGGTGATTACAGCGGTGCTCTGAAAAGATTTATGGAAGCATCAGATATTTTTATAAAAATCAACGAGCAGGATTATCTAGCACTTTCATATACCAATATTGGCAACCTTTACTACACCCTGGGACGTTACGACAAAGCACTTGAGTACCTGAGCAAATCAGTAAGAATCAGTGAAATGTCAGAAGACAGCTCCAATATGGCCATGTCTTATAATAATGTCGGGAATGTGTACCTTAGTCTTAAAGACTACATTCCGGCTCAGGAATTCTACAATAAGGCGCTGGCCATCAATAAATCATTGAACAGAATTTACGGCTTATCAACCAGTTACAACAATCTGGCTATGGTGTATGAAGGTAAGGGCGAGTATAAACAAGCCCTGGAATACAACCGATTGTCAATTGAACTTTCGCGCCGTGTAAACGACAATGAAGGTGTGATTCTCAGCTTAATCAATACAGGTAATATCTATATTTCCCTTAAAGAATTTGAGCAGGCTGAAGTTTCATTAATGGAGGCTCAGCGGCTTTCATCAAGCATTACGTCTGGCTATACCAAGGCAAGTGTTCAGATTGCGCTGGGTAAACTGAAACTGGCCGATCATCATTACGACGAATCCATCAACTATTATCGTAATGCGCTGCCATTTGCCTTAAAAGTTAAGGCAAATTCCCTGCTACTTGAAATCTATCATGGATTATCTGAAGCCTGGAGCGGCAAAGGTGATTTTAAAAGAGCTTATGAGCATCTTGGACATTTCAGTGCTATCACCGACAGCATGTACAACGAAGAGAGCAATAACAGACTCAATATGTTAAGGGTAAGTTTTGAGTCGGAAAATACAGAACGCGATAATCAGTTGCTCAAACAACAAAATATTTTCAGCCAGCTGGCACTCAAACGTCAACAAACCAGTCGCAATCTTTTTATTGGGTTTAGTGTTATTGTAATCGTATTTCTGGTGGTTCTGTATTCATTTTATCAGTCAAAAAACAGGAAAAGCAAACTGCTTGCCGAGCGTAACGAACAAATAATCAGGCAAAAAGATGAGTT
>JANJXJ010000223.1 GCA_024709105.1 Lentimicrobium sp.
ATTTGAACCTATAGCCCGAAACAGCGTTTAATTGTTTAATTCCTGATAGTTTTACCTTAAACCAATGTTTATGATCAGACTCTTTACCCTGATTTCTCTGGCCTTATTGTCTCCGCTGCTGATTCAGGCGCAGTGTCAGCCCGACCCGCAATACACCGAGCCCGGCATATATCCCGACAGCGCCACCAATTTGCCGCACGCCTTTGCAACATACGAATACAATGCCGTTTTCACTGCCATTATACCTGCAGATACCATGTTGCTTCCAGGTTTAACTCTGCGGATAGACTCCATTGGTGTAACCGACATTCAGGGTTTGCCTGCCGGATTTTCGGCCATTCCCAACCGGCCCTCGGCATTCTGGCATGGAGGAACCTCGGGCTGTATGCTCATCACCGGAACCCCAACAGAAGCACAAGTTGGTACATACCCGCTGCAGATTACCGTGGTGGGTTATATCGGCGGATTGGGATTGCCCAATGCATTTGTAATTGATTATTACAGCATTACTGTCCGCGAAGCTGCGGTTTACGGTTTTTCTGAAAATCATAAAAATCCTCTGCAGCTCAAATCTTCACCCAACCCTTTCCGGGAAAATACTTCCATCTCTTTTCAGGCTTCCGAAACTGCTTCATACGAAATTGCTTTGTTCGACCTGCTGGGCCGTAAGCTGGGAAGTGAACAGATTTTTGCTACTTCCGGTAGGGTAACCCATGCCCCTGAAACAGTGCATCTTCGTCAGGGAACCTTTATTTGTACGGTCACAAATCTAAAATCAGGTGCAACATCCTCCATCAGGATTGTGAAACATTAATATTAATCTAACCTCTGCCCTATGGTTTCGCGATTTGCTGCTTTCCTTGCCGGGATGATGATGTTTCTGCCCGCTGCGCTTTCTGCCCAGCAAGCTGTAGTATCCGGAAAGGTAACCGACTCCCGTTCGGGTGAACCTCTTCCCGGTGTTAACATTTCCGTTACCTCCGGCCGTGGCGTGGCTACCGATGCCAGCGGACAGTATTCCCTTGCTCTCGATGCCGGAAAAGTGAACCTTACTTTCAGGTTTGTAGGATACAATACCGAACAAAAAACCATTGAGGTGACTCCGGGAAGTTCAGTTGTGCTTGATATTCAGCTAACTGAACAAGCCAATCTGCTCGACGAGGTGGTGGTTAGTGCTTCGCGCTATGAACAGAAAATCTCAGATGTAATTGTATCCATGGAGGTGCTTGGGGCGCAAAAAATTGAGAATATGCATACTGTTGCAATTGAAACAGCGTTGCAACATGTATCGGGAATAATGTTTCTCGATGATCAGGTGAGCATACGCGGGGGCAATGGATACAGCTACGGAGTGGGCTCCCGGGTTTTGCTGCTGCTCGACGATCTGCCCATGCTCACAGGCGGTGGCGGTGAAGCCAAATGGGATTTTATTCCCCTCGAAAACCTGAGCCAGGTCGAAATCATCAAAGGTGCTTCGTCAGCACTTTACGGATCATCGGCGCTGAATGGGGTAATTAATGTGCGAACGGCTTATCCCGGCACCGAACCATCAACTACAGCAACCTTATACAGCGGTGTTTATGGCAATCCTGCCCGAAAGGAGATTAAGTGGTGGGACAATTCTCCGTTCTACAGCGGAGCAAGACTTACCCACAGCCGGCAAATCGGCAACCTCGACCTCGTGGCCGGCGGAAGTGCACAAACCGACAAGGGTTACCGCGAAAATGAAACCGATAAATTCGTGCGTTTTAACCTGAATACCCGCTACCGTTTTAAAAAAATGCAGGGACTTGCCGCCGGTATCAATGCCAATGTAATGATGAACGAAGGAGGCAATTTTTTACTCTGGATGGATGGCGACAGCGGAGTGTACCGCCCTTCACCCGATTTTGACCAAAGCTTTAAAAATACCCGTTTCAGCATTGACCCGCACCTTACACTTTCAACCGAAGGAAACAGCCGGCATTCGCTGAAAGCCAGATTTTACAAGGTTACTTACGACGGAGATACATTACACAATTACGACGATACTTTTTTTGGTGAATATCAGTACCTGAAACGCTGGAATAACGGACTATCATTAACTGCCGGGGCTTCAGCTACCGGGGTGATTACCGAATCAAACCTGTTTGGCAGCACCCGCCACCGGGCTGCAAATCAGTCGGTATATGCACAGGCTGAAAAACAATACAAAAAGTGGAGATTCCTGCTGGGCAGCCGCCTCGAGTGGCACAGCATCAACAACCAAAAACAGGAATCAAAACCTTTGCTCAGGGCCGGGGTTCATTATCAGGCAGGCAGGTTTACATTTTTGAGGGGGAGTTTCGGACAGGGTTTCCGCTATCCGGCCATAGCCGAAAAATACGCAGCTACCGAAGTGGGAGCACTTAAAATCTTCCCCAACGACACCCTAAAACCTGAGTCGGGCTGGAATGCCGAACTGGGTGTCAAACAGGGATTTGCTTTCGGAAACCTGCAAGGATATGCCGATGCTGCCTTTTTCCTGACTGAATACCAAAACATGATTGAATTCACCTTCGGGCAGCATTATCCTCCCGAAATTACCAATCCCTCCCTCAACGACTTTTTCAGGTACACCGGATTTAAAGCATACAATATTACCAATGCCCGCATATCAGGTTTTGAGGTGAACTTTACCGGCAAAGCCCAGGCTGGGAAAACCTCAATAACTTTTGCCGCCGGATATACCTACACCAATCCGGTAGACCAGGATTTTGGCAAGGGCGAGAACACAGCATCCACCAGCAAAAACATATTAAAATACCGGTTTTACCACAACATAAAACTTTCATTTGATGCCGCTTATCAAAAATTATCAGCCGGCTTCAATCTCGATTACCACAGCCACATTATAAACATTGACAGGGCTTTTGAAGATTCACTGAGGGTAAACGGGGTGGGACTGCCCATTTTTATATTGCCCGGGCTTTACGAATACCGGCAAAAACACAACACCGGCGATGTGCTGATCAACTGGCGCATGGCCTGGCAGCCCGCAGACCGCATTAAGGTTTCATTCATCATCAACAACCTGTTTAACCGCGAATATATGACCCGCCCGGCCGATGTTGGCCCGCCAAGAACTTTTGCTTTGCAGCTGGGGTTGAAGGTGTAACTTAAAGGAATGCTCTTTTGATTAAAGCCATATTCTGTGGGTATTAAAACCGATGCTGAATAAGCCCATTTTAATAATTGGAACAAACAAAATTAACTTCACCTTACTTAGTGAAGTCTTCTTTATAATACTGAACCCAGTGTATATCAATAACATATAACCATATAATACATTTCATATTTTTTTCAC
>JANJXJ010000025.1 GCA_024709105.1 Lentimicrobium sp.
AGTGAATTTTTAGGCTCGGTAAGAATCTTGATAAGCACTTCGCGGTTGAGCGGGCTCAGATAGGTTACCACTGGTAGCCTGCCAACAAGTTCCGGAATCAGGCCATAGCTTTTAAGGTCCTGGGGTGCAACATATTGCAGAAGATTACTTCTGTCAATTTCTTCAAGTTCCTTGGAAGCTGCATATCCAATAACATTGGTAGCCATGCGGGAGGCAATTTTCTTTTCGATGCCATCGAAAGCACCTCCGGCTACAAACAGCACATTCTGGGTGTTGATCTGAATCATGCGCTGCTCGGGATGCTTGCGGCCACCCTGTGGCGGTACATTCACAATAGTGCCTTCGAGCAGTTTAAGCATGGCCTGCTGAACACCCTCGCCTGAAACATCGCGGGTAATGCTCGGATTGTCGCTTTTGCGTGCTATTTTGTCAATTTCGTCAATAAAAACTATACCTCTTTCGGCGGCAGCTACATCGTAATCAGCAGCCTGCAAAAGCCGGGTAAGGATACTTTCCACATCTTCGCCCACATAACCTGCTTCGGTAAGAACCGTGGCATCAGCAATGCAGAAGGGTACATGCAGCAGTTTGGCAATGGTACGGGCAAGCAGGGTTTTGCCTGTGCCGGTTTCACCTATGAGAATGATGTTCGATTTTTCTATTTCAACATCATCGCGGGTGGCAGGCTGGTCGATTCTTTTAAAATGGTTATAGACTGCCACTGACAATACTCTTTTGGCATCTTCCTGGCCAATCACATACTGGTCGAGGTAAGCTTTGATTTCGGCTGGTTTGTGGAGCTTTACTTTGGGGAAGTCCTTTTTCTTGCCCGAACGCATTTCCTCCTGCAAAATCTCCTGGGCCTGATCTACACAATAATCGCAGATGTGGGCATCAATTCCTGAGATCAGCATATTGGTATCGCTGCGCGGCCTTCCGCAAAACGAGCATCTTTCTTCTTTTTTGGGCATACTGGTAATCCTGGTTATTATTTTATCCTGACAGTATTTTTATCTGCTCTGCCAGAATGCGCAAAGTTACGATTTTTTGTTGCTTTTCGGATACTTCTTAATCACATGAATAACAAATTTGTAATCACAACTATTCGGAAAAATACAAATTATATCTGTAAAGGTTCTCTTTAACCTGATTAAATTACACAAAATGAGTGACATAGTTCTTTAACAATGGTGTATTTTTAAATATTTCCGATTGTTGAAATTGATATGCTGAACGGTTGAATAAACTTTATAAAAAACAAAGGCCATACCTTTGGTACAGCCTTGTATTTTATTTGAAGCGGCAGTTTATTTATTGCCTCTTACCAGCACTTCGTCAATCATTCCATATTCTTTGGCTTCCAGGGCTGTCATCCAGTAGTCGCGGTCAGAATCTTTTTCAATTTTTTCGAAAGTCTGTCCCGAATGCTGCGAAATAATATCGTAAAGTTCTTTTTTGAGTTTCAGAATTTCACGGGTAGTAATTTCGATGTCGGTAGCCTGACCCTGTGCTCCGCCCATAGGCTGATGAATAAGAATACGAGAATGTTTGAGTGCAGTTCTTTTGCCCGGAGCGCCGGCGCAGAGCAACACCGCACCCATTGATGCAGCCATACCAGTGCAGATGGTCGCCACATCGGGGGCAATGTACTGCATGGTGTCGTATATACCTAAGCCGGCATAAACCGATCCGCCGGGAGTGTTCAGGTAAATTTGTATGTCTTTTTTGGGATCAACCGACTCAAGAAAAAGGAGCTGAGCCTGAATAATATTGGCTACATAGTCATCAACCGGCACACCCAGGAAGATGATCCTGTCCATCATCAATCGCGAAAAAACATCCATGGTGGCAATGTTCAGTTGCCTTTCTTCAATAATGGTAGGGGAGATGTATCCCGATACCTGCGAAGTGAATCTGTCGAGTGTCAGGCTGCTGATACCCAGGTGTTTGGTTGCATATTTTCTGAATTCGCTGCTCATAGTAGTGGATTTATGCTGTCAAATTTACAGGTTTATTTTTGTTTTGAGGAAAAATTCCGGTCAAAAACTTCATTTGGCAGTATGTCGAAAATCGTGCCGGAGAGATTTTGGCGGAGAAATTTCTATAAAAACGTTTTGTTTTGCTTTGGCAAACGGCAACTTTTTATCATTCATAAGATGCTTCACTATTAACCTCCCCGAAAAAGCATTCATGCCTTTATCAAACACCTTAACACCGTGAAAGCCTGTTCAGCGGGTCAAAACCAAAGACTCAGCCAGCATGCATTGTCTTAAATCTCCGTCAAAAACCATTTAGATAGTATTAGGTGTATTTGTTCTGGATATTGCAGCACAGACTTTTTATAAGATGGATTATTGCCTTTGGTAAATGATTGTTAAAAAGATGTATACAGGTTTTTAGTAACGATTGTCCCGTAAAGAACCTGAAGAAGGACAGGGAGTGATGTCACAAGGATTGGCACCTGGTCTTACGAGTAATCTGCATTAGAGGGAAGTTAAATTCCGTTTGGTAAAGGACTGGAAAAGTTTTATGCAGCCGCGAAAATTTATCTTTCCTCCGCTCTGAAGGGGCGGATGTTCGGTATAAGTTCTGCAACCCAACTATAACACCCGCCTCGTCGGAGCAGAACCTTTCCACTTATCGCCAAAACAACATACTTAGTCCATCAGTTTATTTTTGATGGCATATGCACAGAAATCTCTACTTTTGTGGTGGAGATTCGATTTGAAGGATCCGATTCAAGAGTTGTAACCAAGCTGGAAATTTTATGCAATGTTGAAAATTACTTTTCAATGTAAAAGACACCATGTTGAAATCAGGAATTTGATATAAACAAATTTGAAATAACATGTAAGTTAAATTGAACTCACCTTAATAATTAACCATTAACGAGCCGGAACAGAATGTATCAAAGAATAGCACATATTGCCTTGCTAGTTGAAGATTATGATGATGCCATTAATTTCTACACCCGGAAGCTTGACTTTAAACTATTGGAAGATAATAAATTAAGTGATAATAAGAGATGGGTAATATTAGCCCCCGAAGGAGCGAAAGAATGTTGTTTATTATTAGCTAAAGCTGCGAATAAACAACAAATAGAAATAGTTGGTAATCAAACCGGGGGAAGAGTTTTCTTATTTCTTTATACAGATGATTTTTGGAGAGATTATGAAAAAATGAAATTCAGGGGAATAAAATTTATTAGAGCACCTCAAAACTTTGAATATGGAACCGTTGCTGTGTTTGAAGATTTATACGGTAATATGTGGGACTTAATAGAACCAAGCGAAAAAAATAGAGATCTTATTCATGAAAGAAGCGGTTAATAAAAAATATTTGAAACCAGCGGGATGGAAAATTGGGTAAAATAACCTGTTGTACATATTGTCTGAAAACCAAATCGTATGAAAATATTACACAACTTAATTTATTTTGTCACAGGAATAACTGGATTTATTTTAGCCTGGATTTTTACTGAGATAAAATGGATATTACCACTGACCACTATTGTGTTAATATTAATGCTGATAATTAAATATCTGCACGATCAGCAACAACTCAGGAATCGCAATTGGATTGGATTTGGAAAGAAGTCCATTTTTTATAAAGAACTGATCTTTTATTTGATTTTCGGCGGAATA
Organism: Lentimicrobium sp.; assembly: GCA_024709105.1. Lineage (GTDB taxonomy): Bacteria > Bacteroidota > Bacteroidia > Bacteroidales > Lentimicrobiaceae > Lentimicrobium. The sequence continues at coordinate 3,645 of JANJXJ010000025.1, forward strand.
ATGATCTTATTGGGCCTTTTGCCACCATCAAACAATGCTGATGTTTTATTTGGTTTGGATATTACATTTTATATGGGTTGTTTTTTCATGGTCACCGGATTTATTAATACCCGGACATACCCTGTAGTTATAAAAGACAAAACCATTTCCTTCATAAGAGTTGATTCAAGTTCAATTGTTATCAGGTTTAATGATATTGTAAGCTGTTCAAATCAAAAAGAGATATTGGAAATAGCGACAAAAAAGAAAAAAATAGAAATTGTAAAAGCTGATATTCCTCTTGAAATGAGTCAATTTGAGATAATATCAGATATGCTGATTAAAAAATGTCAGGCAAAATAACCGGGACTCCCGAACAACAGCAACTCCGATAGCAATTATTACCGGTGATAATTATTTGCCCAGCCGGTTGCAAAATACAACCGAACCATTTCGGGCAGGGAGCTCAATGGCATAACCCCCTGGCGGAAGTGGAGAGGTGGAAACTTAATTCTGCTTGCCCGGGTTATACATTCATTTTGTTTAAAAAAAAGTTGTATTTTTGTTGAAAACCAGGCAGAAATGGACGATAAAGTTAATTATTGGATCGAACTTTCGGATTATGATTTGGAAACCGCTGAAGCTATGCTCAAAAGTAAAAGGTTTCTATATGTCGGGTTTATGTGTCATCAAACCATAGAAAAAGCCTTTAAAGCTTATTTCACTTTTTTGAAATCAGATGTTGCACCTTATTCACATAGTTTATCTTATCTGGCCAAAAAGGGAGAATTTTATGAATTTTTTCAGAACTTCAGAAAGACTTTATTGACCAGATTGAACCTTTGAACATTGAAGCCCGTTATCCTTCACATAAGGAAAGACTTCTGAAAAGTTTAACAGAAAACAAGTAGAGATTATTGAAAAAACAAAGGAG
>JANJXJ010000034.1 GCA_024709105.1 Lentimicrobium sp.
GGAAACCTGCTGCAGGAACTTAGTTTTGATGCATGTAAAGTGAAACTTGGTTTTTGTGAGTGCAGCGAAACAAAAACCTTAGTTGAACCAATCTCGTACGAGGCACGAGGACGAGAGGGAAATAGAAGAGACCCTTTAACATGGAAGGCTTTTACTACGGTCGCTCCCGAACCACTTTTCGACCGTGGTTTTACAGGGCACGAACATCTCTATGCCTTCAACCTGATAAACATGAATGGGCGTTTCTATGACCCCATTCTAGGCCGTATGCTCTCACCAGATAATTATGTGCAGGCACCGGGCTTTACGCAGAGTTTTAACAGGTATAGTTATTGTTTGAACAACCCATTAAAGTACACAGACCCCACTGGAGAGTTCTTTTTAGGGACAATATTAACATTCGTGGGTGACATATTAAAGACTGCTTTTATTGATGGCGGATTAGACCCAACCAGTAAGAGTGCGAGGCAAAAGGCATGGAAAGACTTTGACCCTACTGCTGAATGGTCGCCGACAAATAAAGCATGGAAAATTGACATTGGTGGTTTTAAAACAGATCCTAATAGAACCATAGCAGGAAGAGGATTGCAACTTTTATCAAGATGGACATGGGAATTGCCTCAAACCGTAATTGGAAAAGGGTATTCGCACATTAGAAATATGTCCGGCAATGTTGATGATGTAAGTTATTATGGAGGGGCTACCTTAGTTAATAAAAATGATAATTCAGGTTGGAGATGGGGTTTAACATTAGGCTCCTACATAAATTCTAAGAATGTTGATGCTGATCCTTACTCGGATGATTTATTTAGACATGAATTTGGGCATACTCTCCAAAGCCGATTAGTAGGCCCACTATATTTAACACATGTAGGAATCCCAAGCTTAATTGGATCTGGATTGGATGATTTGGGACTAAATGATCACAATAGAGAATGGTATGAAACACAGGCAAACAGGATGGCATTTAGGTACTTTAATAATCATGCCCCTGAAGTTCTTTCTACTAATGAAAAGCTTTATGGACCACGACAAGGCCCATTTCAAAAGAAATCAGGTCATTCTTGGCTTTATGACGATTACCCTCTAAATTATAATCCGAATTGGTATTGGACATTGTCACATCCTCCTTTACCATTTCTATGGTGGCTATTCTTTTAATCAAAAAAAAATGAAAATCATGAAAATAATTCTTTCAATTTTAATTGCTCTCTTTCTCTGTTCTTCCAGTTGCGAAAAATTGGTTGACCATGTTTATAGTATCAAAATCCAGAATAATTCTGAAGGAGCAATTTCATTTTATGTCAGCATTAATTATCCTGATACATCTATTGTAAGTGAAAAGCCACAACTAAAAATTGCGTACCCGTCAAAATACACTTATTGGGATAGTAAAGAAAAATGGGATGATATTGTTCCATCTGATACTATTGCAGTGTACATATTTAGCAAAAATACTGTTGATTTATACAGTTGGGAGGAAATAAAAAATGACAATATGATTTTAAAACGATATGATTTGAGCATCAAAGACTTAGAGAAACAAAGTTGGACTGTTACATATCCATAGGACTAAGAATCAAAGATTTATTGTGTGCTTTAAAAACTCTTCTTTGCTTTAAAGAAATTTGCAATTTCACTATCTGCTAAACGAAATTAAGCAAGGCTCCGCGGAATTCCCAATCCCCCTTCCTCCCCCACCAAATTTCCAATTCAAAAATTCATTACTTTTGGCTTTCCATGTCAATTGGCAAACCAATGAAACAGCAACCCACCCGCAGACAGCAGTACAAATACACCTATCTTTCGGGCCCGCTGGGTTTATTTGCCATACATATCATAAAACCCGACGGCACTGCAGAAATCAATTACATCCATACCGACCACCTCGGCTCCTGGAACACCATAACCGATGAAAGCGGAAACCTGCTGCAGGAACTTAGTTTTGATGCATGGGGTAATAGAAGAGACCCTTTAACATGGAAGGCATTTACTACTGTCGCTCCCGAACCACTTTTCGACCGTGGTTTTACAGGGCACGAACATCTCTATGCCTTCAACCTTATCAACATGAATGGGCGTTTCTACGACCCCATTCTTGGCCGAATGCTTTCGCCGGATCCATACATGCAAGCTCCCGATTTTTCGCAGAGTTTTAACAGGTATAGTTATTGTTTTAACAATCCGCTTAGATATACCGATCCGAGTGGTGAAATTTCATTTGCTATTTTATGGCCTATTTCTTGTTTTGGAACCATGTTAATTGGCGATGCAATTAGCAATATTGTTAATGATGTAAGTGACCCATTTGGTACTGCCTGGGAAAATTCTACGACAATGTGGAATGGGATAAACAATGCAGTTAAAGTAAATATATATAAAGATAATAATACTCAGGTTTCTTTAGGAGCAAGTCCATTGACTCTTGGGGTTAGTGCATCTGTTTCGCATAAATTAGATGATAAGATGACTTTTTCCGCATCAGGAGGAATTGGAATTGGAGGATGGTTCGCAAGTGGAGGACTTAATTATTCTGATGAACATGTAAATGTTGGAATTGGTGTTGGAGCAGGCAATAATCATTGGGCCTGGGGCGTAAATGCGACAGTTGACGGCTTTGGAGCAGGATATTATCAAACACGTTATGGGAATAATATAAGTGAAATAAGCGGAACATCAAATCCACAGTCAGTTGGAGGTGCAAATATATTTCTCAATGATTTTTCTATCAGGTTCGAAAATGATTTCTTAATGTTTAACCACCAAGACAGGTGGCGCTCTAATGGATTAGAGTTTAGCTATATGGATCTATCAATTGGAACTTATTTGTATAATAACGATCCTAAAAATACAGAAGGGGAAAAAGCCTATAGTTTAGACAAAGAGAGTCCATTTTGGGGAAAAAACAGACCTGGTAAAAATAACAAGGAATTTGGAGGTTGGAACAAAGGGTTAACTTATATGTCACCACTATATTTTGGTTTCAAGTTTGCCAACAATGTATATAGAATTGGGTATAATCATCATATCTTTCAGGATTTTACTCAAAATGGAATACATAAATTTTTTCCGCCAGGTCGGCAACATTTTTATCAGGATTATTCAGAATTCAATTATGGAATGTACTACTATCAAGGATGGTATAATCCATATTCTTTTTGGGGGAGGTAACTATGAAAGTAATAATATTGTATGTGGCGGTTGTGTTTTTATTGCATTCATGTTATGTTGTGCATAAGCAAACCGCATCAGAATTAGACTATTGCTATAACGGCGATAAGACAAGTATTGAACAATATATTAATATAAATGGCTATTACTTAATTGATTACGAATTTGGTGATATAAATTCAGTAAGCAAAAGCACACGTACTCAGGTTCTTGTTTTTTTGGATGATGGAATTTATATTGAAGCGCCTAATTTAGATTTCTTTCACAATGCAGTTGTAAATGAACAATGGGATACCAAAGGTCTTACAATGGGGATGTATATGCTTCATAATGACACAATTATAGTTAGAGTAATTCATATTGGTTCCGCAACTTCTAGTTGTGAATCTTTATTTTATAAAATAGTTGATTCAAATACCTTAGAAATGGTATTTTATGGAAATTGCAATAAACCACCTAAAGCGTTTTCAAGTAGTTTTCGTGTTTCTAAAGCACAATTTATTCCTTATTCATTGCCAAATATTAATAAAATCTGGATAAAGGAGATGGATTGGTTCTGGTGTGATAAGATGAAATTTATGGAGTGGAAGAAACAGAATAAATAAGGTATCTACGGTTAAGCAGAATATGAATAAATGTTCGTAACGCCACCAAATTTCCAATTCAAGAATTCATTACTTTTGGCATACCATGTCAATTGACAAACAAATGAAACAGCACCCCACCTGCAGACAGCAGTACAAATACACCTATCTATCGGGCCCGCTGGGTTTATTTGCCATACATATTATAAAACCTGACGGCACTGCAGAAATCAATTACATCCATACCGACCACCTCGGCTCCTGGAACACCATAACCGATGAAAGCGGAAACCTGCTGCAGGAACTTAGTTTTGATGCATGTAAAGTGAAACTTGGTTTTTGTGAGTGCAGCGAAACAAAAACCTTAGTTGAACCAATCTCGTACGAGGCACGAGGACGAGAGGGTAACAGAAGAGACCCCGCCACCTGGGAAAACTACAACTACAACATGCCATCCTTTATAACCGACAGGGGCTATACAGGGCATGTTAAGCAGCCGTTTGGTTTGCTCATTTCAGCAAACCAACTACGGATGCTAATCCCGCAGAGGAACGATTGCGGGGAGCATCTTGATGAGTTTATACTTATTAACATGAATGGGCGCATGTACGACCCCGAAACCGCCCGTTTTCTTTCGCCCGATGTGGTAATTGCCGACCCGTCGAACCCGGCCAGTTACAACCCGTATGCCTATGTACTCAACAATCCGCTAAAATATACCGACCCATCAGGATATTTTGTTGATCCTGTATCAATTACTGCTTACATTATTGCTGGTGCAATATTGTACAGCTCTTTTGCAAAGCAAAATGCCGACCCTGCCACCGGCAAATGGGATTGGAATTTTACAAACTGGTCCAGCGAAGACAAACCCGGGTGGATGCTGGGTATAACCATCAATACATCTTTTACGAATACCACGTTTTTTGCATCAATGAACTGGAGCAACGGCTCCAATACTACTCTTGGCTACAACACGCAGTATGGCTGGGGTGGTGGCAGTGCGCCGCAGAATATGTATTTTCCAAATTACAATTCTGGTGCTTCAGAGGCTGCAGCGGTGAGTTCGATTGCAAGAGTAAGTTCTTTTAATATGACCTCGACACAAGGCAGTTACATGGATAATCTGATTTACAACACTATGACAAGAACCATTGTTTTTGCATTTAATCAGTTTCATGTTGTGAGTAGCATTGGACCGCTTGGCTTTACATTTTATGGGTCCGATGGAGGGATATATTTTGCTAATTCTTCATCAGGGTTTGAGAGGAATATGGGAAATCCATTTGATGGTGGTACTAATTTAATAATGCTTTGGGATAATAATGGTGATGGAAAACTTCAAAAAAGCGAAGCAGATAGTTGGTGGTTACTTGGTGGTGGTGATATAACTGTTGACAATTCAAAAATTAATTGGACAGGTTTAAAAATTCCTGTCAATGCAGAAGTTGGGAAAATTTTTTCTATAAATACAACAGAAGCATTTAAGACTCTTCCTTATGAAACTGCTGCAACTTATGGTGGTACTTCATTTATACTTAGAGGTGCATATACAGTAGAGGTTATTGACCAATTATATCATTATGAATATAGATTGAATAATTCAGTTGAAAACATAGCTAGAAATGCCATGACATGGTGGGGAAAACCATCAAGACAAGGGACAGATTTTACAATTCACTATATTAATCCTAAAATAATCATAAAATGAAAAATTGGATTATTACAGCAGTCATTTTATTTCTCTTATTTTTTTTGTATTTGATTTGGGGAGAGTTTAATGAACAAGATTTAGGAGACAATTACTATTATTTACCAAAGTATGAGGCTCTGGATATAGGGTTTCCTGACGGAGCTATCATATATAAGTCTGTGCAAAGAAATGTGTTTAGTGATGTGAAAATCCAAAAAAATGTTGTTTGTGTAATTAAAAATAAAGAATTCATTATTGCTATTAGAGAAGATGATAGTTTAAATATTAACAACGCAAATTCAAAATCGATAGACAGCAGCTATTTACATTATTATATAATTGTAAAAAAAACCGATGTGATATATGGCCCACTTAGTAGAAATGAATATTTAAAAAAACGAAAAGTACTTAAGATACCTGATAATCTAAAATTTAAATATAAATAATTGAGCAGAAAAATAATGACTCAGAAAATCGTAACCGGTCAGCATCTGTATTTTCGCTTTCATACGGGGTTTCCCAAATTTTGCCCGTGCAGAAGTTTGTGCAGTTTGTTTGCGGGGCTTTCAGAAATCATTATCTTTGAACAAACAAAAAACAGACACCATTACCTACATAACCACACCCGAAGGCCTTTCGGCCATAGTAGTAGCCTCGTCGAACACAGCAGGCAGGGGATGGTATTGGGTATTTACCGATCATTTGGGTAGTATTACCACACTAGTAGGCAACAGCGACGGACAAAAATTTGAAATGAGTTATGATGCCTGTAAAGTGAAACTTGGTTTTTGTGAGTGCAGCGAAACAAAAACCTTAGTTGAACCAATCTCGTACGAGGCACGAGGACGAGAGGGTAACAGAAGAGACCCCAACACCTGGGAAAACTACAACTACAACATGCCATCCTTTATAACCGACAGGGGCTATACAGGGCATGAGCATCTTGAGGAGTTCATTCTTATTAACATGAATGGGCGCATGTACGACCCCGAAACCGCCCGTTTTCTTTCGCCCGATGTGGTAATTGCCGACCCGTCGAACCCGGCCAGTTACAACCCGTATGCCTATGTACTAAACAATCCGCTAAAATATACCGACCCATCAGGATATGTGGTTGATCCTGTATCAATTGCTGCTTACATTATTGCTGGTGCAATATTGTACAGCTCTAATGCAAAGCAAAATGCCGACCCTGCCACCGGCAAATGGGATTGGAATTTTACAAACTGGTTCAGCGAAGACAAACCCGGGTGGGTGCTAGGTATAACCATCAATACATCTTTTACGAATACCACGTTTTTTGCATCAATGAACTGGAGCAACGGCTCCAATACTACACTTGGCTACAACACGCAGTATGGCTGGGGTGGTGGCAGTGCACCGCAGAATATGTATTTTCCAAATTACAATTCTGGTGCTTCAGAGGCTGCAGCGGTGAGTTCGATTGCAAGAATGGACAGAAGTATTTATTTTCAAAGTACTTCCAACTATATGGATTTTCTAATTTCACAATCGCATAATGCTAATTCAGTTGCAATGGAACAAGGTTTAACTGCATGTGAAGGATGTGGAGGAGATGCCAAAAGGTATAGAAATTTGCAACTTGCATATTTCCTGAGAAATTCACCTGTCATTTTTGGAATGCCATCTTTATTTAGTCCTTTAGGAATCTATCCCAATCCATTTAAAGGTGCAGAAGCAATTTACGCTGACTTTGGTGCAATCCTAACTTCATGGGAGGGAGATGTCGGCAATGTTTTCGTTCTTTCCGGCGTTGATGCAGGCTATTTCTCTTCTTTTAATGAACAAAGCGCAGGTATGAATAGCGAGGTTAGTGTAGGTGGAGAAATTGGAAGATTCGATGTTTCCGGAATTGATCCAAATGAATTTAGAGTAGCGGATTTACAAGGGCCCTATTCTAAATTTTATGCCAGTATTGGTATTCCGTATACTTTCGATGTTGTTAGCGTTGGAGCAGGGGTTTCCTGGAGTAAAATTAATGAAACTTACAAAATATTTGGCACTTCAGTTTCAATGAGCGCAGGTTTGAGTGTTCTGGGTATATTTAGTGTGGGTTATCAGCGTTGGGGTAAGTTCACTTTAACAAATTAACACCAATTTCATGGAAAATAATCCTTATCCTTACAAGAAGCTTTTGTGGCTGCCATTCTTTATCATTTTGTTTTATATTTTTTATAAAATTGATGATGTAAGAACAGATGCCTATATAAAACAATTGGATACAGAATATTTTTTGGTGCGCTTCAAAGACTCAATCAATGACAGAATAAAGGAGATATTGATACCAAAAAATATCAAATCACCCCGAACCTCTTTTGTTTCGACTTTTAATAATAAAAAATTTAGAATTTGGGTCGAACCAGTTAACCATGAACTAAGGATTCCCGAGGTTATGCGAGTTGGTAGCCTAGTTCAAAAAAATAAGTATGATAGCCTTTTGGTCGTAAAGAACATAGAAGGTATTGATACTTTAGAGTATGTTTATAAATTGCTGAATTACAAAACATTATCATACGAGCCTGAAAAATGGGAAAAACCTTCAATTCCATAATCAAGGCCGGATCAGTTACAATTGGCTTTCCTCCGATTTCACAATTGTATCTTTCGAACTTTTATATACTGCTCAATGGTTTCCTTTATGGCAACTACTGCATAGCTTATAAAGACATTAGCCGCGTTATAATGGTTAAAAAGATCTTTGATTTCATTCAAATAGAAATAGAACATATTATACCAGGATATCCGAGATTTTACTTATTGCTGCAAAAAGACAGTGGATTGATTTTGTATAGACTTTTGCAGGATAAAATATCCGGTAGTAAAGCAATTCCAATATTATCTTCAGACATGCAAATTATTACTATGTATCAGAAGCATGGTTCAAACCCTATCAGAAAACATTTTCAGATTGTAATTCCAATAATCTGGTTAGGATTGATTCTGTTTGATTTTCTTTTTGTGCGAACTGAACAATATACATCAGAACCATTTGGTTTTTTGACAACCTTTGCATTTCTATTTCTATTTTTTTTGGGCTTCATGTTATTATTTAATGCAAAAACAAGAAAAATAATACTAAAACCAGGGCGAGAGAAAAAAGATATTGATCGCTCAGTCTATTTCTTGTTGGTATTCTTGTCAATGACAATAACTGGTTTATTTTTTTTTATGCATTCATTATCTTAAAGAAGTGTGCTTTAGTGGAAGAGTTCAGTGGGCAATGGTGAAACCCGGATTAGAAAAATTTTCAATTACGTTCTCAACTCTCGTGTTTTCAAACTTCAACTAAATTCCCTATTTTTGAAACATTAATGCCTCAGGCACCAAAATGAACTTACAAACCCACCACATGCAGTTGTTTAACCGGCAGCGCTTCAACGGCTCCAATACTACACTTGGCTACAACACGCAGTATGGCTGGGGTGGTGGCAGTGCACCGCAGAATATGTATTTTCCTGATGAAAGCACAGCAGTATCAGAAGC
>JANJXJ010000064.1 GCA_024709105.1 Lentimicrobium sp.
AAATATAATTCTTAAAGTCTGTTTTTGCCTGGCCAAATCCTTTCTCATAAGTATGGAAATAGAAATATCCTGTAATTTCATGATTGTCTTTTAGCTTCAATATAGCTTTATATCGGTATGATTTTCCAACGTCAGCAAGTAGTCCCAAACTCATGGAAAGTATCATAAATAAAAGGATAAATTTTCTCATTTTTTCAGGGTTTTCGGTCTTTTTAAGTGGTGCATAACAAGAGTATATCCACAACATTGCACATATCTCTGTCTTGTTAACAACTCTTGTTAATTAATCTGGTGATTCTCATTTTAAACGTAAAAATAGCAATTATTCAAATATTCAAACCTCCAGTTAATCGTTTCCCACAGAGCTTAAATAATCTTAACCTCTGCTGCTTCAATAAAAGTAAGCTCACTCAGGCATATTCAAATTAAAAGAAACCGGCAACATCTTCTTCAAAATGTTGCCGGATTCTGCGTAAATATCTGTAATATTTGGTTTGCCTTTATTTCAGTGCCCTGAGGGCTTCGGCGGCGGCATTCATGGTAGGCTGAATTGAAATTTCGCTGCCAACAGCGCCTTTCATCCATACCTGTGGAACCAGGCGGCCCTGTGTGTACATGCGGTCAAACTCTGCAGCCAGGGGTTTGCCTTTTACCTGCTGCTCAATCTGGAACTCAATCAAGTGGCCCATGGGGTAGTTGGAGAGGTAAAGCGGGTTGTCAATCATATGTGAATATATGGCCAGGATGGGCTCATCGTTACCGCCCAGAACTTCGGCATAATATTTATTCCAAACCTCTTTGGCAGCGGCAATCACGGCTTCTTTCAGCTGAGCGGGGGTGGCACCGGGATTTTCATACATCCATTTCCAAACTTTCATATCAACCAGCGAAACGCCCATAATCTCATAACTTGACCAGAAGTTGTCAAGCGCCATAAGATGTTCTTTGTTGGGATCGGCATTGGGCATTCCCAGGAGCTCCAGGTCGCGTTTCTGGAAAAGAAATGCAACAGCTTCGGTAAATGCCGTGTTGGGCACACCCTGAAGCATGTAATAATCTACATCGTTCATGGTAACGGTTTGCTCCACATTATGTCCGAATTCATGTACCGCAATATTGTAGCCTTTGTAGTCCATTCCATTGGCCCCGATGCGGGTTCTGAGGCGGGCAATATCGTTGCGCATTTCGGCTCCCCAGGCATGTCCGGCACCGCGCGAAGGGTCAACCGAAATCAGGGAGGTAATTTGCTGGGCTTTTTCCTTTTCCCAGCCAAGTTTTACAAGAATATTGGACAAATCGGCCTGAAAAGCTGCGGGTGTGGGATATTTTTTCGATGTAATTGCGGTGAGCTGTTCTTCGGGAATGCCGCCTCTCGATTTAAAACCATTGTACCAGATGTCGAACGGCTGAAGCGGACGGCCAAGCCTTTCGCTGATAAAAGCTGCCACTTCCTTAACGCCCGGCGAAGAAACAAACTCGGTAAACAAACGTTCCACATCTTCCTGTGGAATTTCCATCCCTCCTTCAAAAGCCCTGCTTATGTATGTGGGGAAGTTTGGATTGTAGGCATCAATGGCCTTCATGGCATGGAAATTATTAAGCAACACTTCGTAACGTTTGTCGGGCTCTGAAGTAAATGTTGCTTCGGCTCCATCTTTAAATATCTTATTTTCAACCGGATTCCAGGTATAATCTCCTTTGTTGATGACTTCCTGAGGTATGCTCTGATCAATAATGCGTTTCATTACACTGTAAATCATCTGCTGTTTTACCAGGCCGTTTTCTCCGGCGTAATTTGATTTCAGTTCATCGCGAAGTCCCCAGTGTGTGATGAGTTTCATGTCGGCAGGAAAAAGTGCTTCCCCCTTTTCATTCACAAGTTTACCCATATAGATGTTATAATCAGAGATATAGGTATCGGCTGCAGTAAGAATTTCGGAGGCATTCTGAATGATTTCGGCGGGCACCCTCGAAGTAAAACGGTCGCCCATACGTGCATATGCCCAGTCGCGGCGGCTCCATGAGGCGCTGTTTTCGGTTTTTTCCTTCAGCGAATAAAACGGGAAGTTTAGTGCGGTGATAAAGGCTATTTTATTGCTGAAAAAATCATCGGTTAGGTGTGCAGAGGCATTGTAGCTGCCAAACATCATATCAACAGGCTCAATTTCAGGCCCCTCCAGCTGAAGCGGTTCTTTGAGCATTACATCCATTTTATGGAAGTATCCGTTCAGGATTTCGAAATTGCGCTCAAGCCTTACATACAGTTTTTCAAGTTCCTGTTCACCGGCAATAAAGTTCTGTTTGCAGAATTTTTCAAAATCGGATACTGTTCCATCGCTTTCGCGCCATAAGTTGGCGGCTTGCTGAACACCCCTTTCAATCCGGAACTGATGTTCGCCTCCCAGTGAGTCGGCCAGCGACTTGATTACATTTTCCACAGTGGTTTGATCAATAAAGTTTTTAACAGTTTCTTCTGAAACGGATGCTGGCTTTTTATTGCATCCGGTAATGGCAATTGCTAATGCCATAGCCATGAAAATGATGATGTTGCGCATGATGCAGGTTGTTGATTACCCGGCAAAAGTATAAATTAGATTCAATTAAAAGGGTGTAATTATCAAAAAATTCTTTGCCCCGGCAGGAATAAGTGAGGCCTGAAAAAGAAAAATTGCTTTTGGATTGTTTACCCAGGCAAAAATCAGATCAGCAAAGCTGCTGAAACATATTTTCAAAGGACCTGCCAAAGGCAAAAACAACCTTTCTTCTGTAACGGAAAAGGTTATAGTAATCATGCCCCGGGACTGGTTGAAGTAAGTTTGTATCTTTGCAAAAGTCATCAAAAGAATTGTAATGTATCGTGACGAAAAGGGCTATCGCCCGACCCAGCAGATATTTACTGAGGTTCCACCCAGATATGATATCTTAAACCGCATTCTTACTCTCAATCAGGACGAGGGTTGGAGAAAAAAAACAGCAATCAGGGTGCTGGAAAACAAACCATTGCGTGTGCTTGACCTCTGCTGTGGCACAGCCGACCTTATGATGCACATAGCCAGAAAAGCAGAGCCATCCACCGAACTGTACGGACTTGATTTCAGCCATACCATGCTGGAAAGAGCTATGGAAAAAGTTGCAGTTTTTGGTAAAGACCGGGTAAAACTGATACAGGGCGATGCAGGCAATATGCCTTTCAGCGATAACTATTTCGACTCGGTGGGTATTTCTTTCGGGTTTCGCAATCTTACCTTCGAAAATCCTGATGCACAACTTCACATCAGTGAAGTGCTCAGAGTTTTAAAACCCGGAGGGCGGTTTGTAATAGTTGAAACAAGTCAGCCTGAAAACAAATTAATCAGGAACGGATATCACTTCTATCAAAAGTACATTACAGCACCCATTGGCGGAATACTTTCGGGAAACCGCCCGGCATACGATTACCTGGCCTACTCAGCCAACCATTACTATTCAATACCCGAAATATCGAAACTGCTGAAAGATGCAGGGTTTTCAAAAGTAACCGGAATCCCCTTGATGCTTGGCGCCACTGCCATTGTGATTGCTGAAAAATAAAATGTGCACCCGCATTTGCATTGAGTGCACATTTTAAGAAATCCCAGGCCTTTGCTCAGATCATTTTCCGTTCTTCCATCAATTGCAGAACCATTCTTGCCATTTCGAGGTGAGAAACTGTGCTGCAGTTAAATGTAATGTCATAAATGTCATCAGCGGAGGCACTTGCTTTCATATAATCGCGCTGAAACTTGAACCTTTTATGATCAATGGCAGTAATTTGTTTCATGGCTGTTTCGCGGTTCATGGAAAGCCTCTCCATTACCGATTCAAGGCGCCATTTTTGCGGTGCGGTAAGCCTGATGTGCAGGCCATTTTTCATTCCCTGGGTAATGGCAGCAGAAGCTCTTCCTATGATAATGGTATCGCCTTTTAGTGCAAATGATGTTACAATTCTGGCAATGGTGTACCTGATTTTACGATCACTTTTATAGTATTTGGATGATGCAGCTTCAATAATTTCATCAAACATACCCCGGTTTGAATCGTTGAGTATGCTGCTGAGCTTATCGGGATGTATTTGTAAGTCGGCGGCAGAGGCAGACAAAACTTCTTTGTTCACCATGCTCCAGTGGTGCCCGCGCTGCAGGATTCCGGCAATAATGTGCCGTGCAAGTTCATTGGCCTGACAGCCAAACTCGCGCGAAATAGTTATAAAAGGAGCGTTATTTTTTTTCCTTGAATCAAAAGTGGTTTCCGATTCAAATGATTTTACCAGGTTCTTTATCAGCAGGTCTTCCATAAGGATGCAGGGTTTTATATTGGGCTGTTAATTCATGAAAATGTATTTAAAAAGTGAGTTTGAGGTTTGAAATGTTGACCAAAAACCTAAACTTTTGTAAGTCATTACGATAAAAACATCGGGAAGGCAAATATGTTGAATGAAAGTAAAAAAAATGTCTCCGGTAGCGGAGACATTAAGAAGTTTTAACAAAAACCGGGGTTATTTCATAAACTCTACAGAAAAAATCAGTTTACAAACATAATCTTGGTAACCGTAGTTTTTGAACCATCGGCATTGGTAACATACACCAGATAAACTCCTGTTTTTACGCGTTTGCCGTCGAAGTTTGTGCCATTCCACAATGCCTGCCCGCCTTCGCTCAATGTAGAAAAAACTATATTTCCGGTAATGTCGGTGATTTTTACACTTGCATCTTCAACCAGGCCCCTGATGGCAATGGTTCCGGTATAACTTTCGCGCACGGGATTGGGGAAAACCACTACTTCGTCAAGAGTAGGTTTCGGGGGTACGGATTCGCTTCTGTATGAGATGATTCCCTGAGATGTGCCAAAAAACACCTCTCCGGCTTCGTTGATGGTGATGTCGGTGATTGAATTGCTGAGCAATGGACTGTTTTCAGCTGTAAAGTGCAGAATCTCCTTGGTGCCATCGGCCGACATCAGGAAAACTCCTGCGCGGTCTGTTCCAAACCATTTGCGGTTCGATCCGTCCACAGCAATGGCAGTAACCGATTCCGCCTCGAGCAGATATTGTCCATACCCATCCTGTTCAATCAAAATCTTCTGAGCATCAAAATTCTGGTTGGTAAATACATTACCCGGAGAATAAATCACTCCAACCCCCTCGTTGGATCCTATCCAAAGCAAGCCTTCGCGGTCAACAGCAATGCACTGAATAAAGGTGCCGGGCAGATTACCGTTACCGGCAGTTGAATTCAGCCTTTTCACCTGATCGTCAGAAGTATCTTCGGTGTTGTTATCATTAAAAACTACCAAAGCATGATCGCGGGGCATAAGCCATTTCTGGTTGTTTTTGTCTATGACAATGCGGGTCATATCCACACCCGAAGCTACAGAGCCAAGGTTATATGATTTCCAGGTACCGTTGGTTTTTTTCACAGAGAGTACCGAAGGGGCACTTGAATTGGTAATCCACAGATTGTTCTGATTATCAAAGGCCATACCTCCGATTCCAATCCAGGTTTCTTCGAAGGTAGCCCCCTCAAGGCTGCTGTTTGCCGAAGTATAGTGTTCGCTGAACTCTCCGTCTACATATTCAAGTAAACCGTATCCCCAGGTACCGAGGTAAACTCTGCTGATATTGGCAGGATCAACAGCAACAGTTAAAATATCGCGCATTGAAGACAGAAATTCATCCTGTTTGTTGTCAATGGTTTTCCATTCGCCATTGATAAAGCCTGCAAAACGTGCCTGTTTGTATAGTCCACCGTATGAGGTATTGCGACCGCCCGGCACCATCCACACATTCATTCCACCGGCTGAAACAGCATAAACATCGGGGAAAGCAGGGCCATCGGGAAGGAACTTTTCGGTATCTCCCTGCTGCGGAATTCTGGTTAATCCTTCAAATTCGTCGCCTATCCATAGGTTGTTATTTCCATCGAGAAAAGCATCTTTCGGAAAAATATTTCCGGGGTTGTAAGTGTAATGCCTTACTACCAGGTTGCCCTCGGTGTTAAAAATATCAACGGTAAGGTTATTACATGCTATAAGCCGGTTGTTCGACACCTGTAAACTGTAGCGGTTAGATGTGTTTGTCGGGTCAAAAGGCTGCCAGGAACCGTCAATTTTTACATACATGGCATCGGTTGAATATGATGGCCCCATTTTGTTTACATAAATCCGGTTGTTGAGGTTGGTAATAAAATTAAAAGGACCAACCTGAAGCAAGGCTGACAATTCCCGGGTCCATTCGGCATAAAACGCCAGGTTTGCATTATGGAAATCAGCATAATACACGCCATTGGCAGTAGCTGCATAGATCAGTGAGTCAACAGGATTATAGGTAATATCATAAACATTATTGGCCATGCCTGTGGTGTTTACATAATACACCGACTCGGGAAATTCTTCTCTTTCAATATCGAGCACTACAATTCCAAAACCACAGGCCAGATAAGCTCTTTTGCCAATGAAGGTAATTCTGTTTATGATTTTATTTTCCTGACTTGATCTTTTGATATCGGAAAGATTGATAATCTGTCCATCCTTGTAGAGGTCAATATTGGCATTGGTATATGCAATTACCAATGTCCTGAGTTCAGGATGGTAGGCTATGTGGCTGATGCCAACATCACTCAGGCCACTGATTTTGTTGAGCCGGTTCAGGCTGTTGTCTGTCTGATCGTAATAAAACAGACTGTACGGGGTGGCTGCGAAGATTTTATTATCTCCCTGAGCAACAGCAATCACCTTGCGGTAAGGAAGGTGATCCCTCCATTCTCCAATTCCTACATCCTGCCCTTTCAGAGTAAGTATAGAAAACACTAATTGAATAAAAATCAGGCAGGTTAATAATTTTGTCTTCATTCGTAAAGGTTTTTAAGGCTATCGTACAATTTGCATCTATCAAAAGCAAATAGCCCTGAATTTGTTCATATGAGAGGCCAGTTTTGTATTTCAGCAGTTTTTCCGGTTCAGTTCGGTAAGATCTTTGCTTAAGCCCTATATTAACTGCAATTTTACTAAAATATTGTAATGGTTTCCCATGTTTGAATAATTTTACACTCTTTACCACTGCCACAAGGAAATTTTGAAGTAATTTTACATCTTACACAATTATTTTAGGTTTCCCGTAAGGGTTATCTGCCTTCCGGGTGTAATATTTACAAAGCAAACATTGGAAGAACTGGTCAAAATACCGGAAAATTATACATTAAGCGTGCTCACGCCAAAAAATATGGTGAGCACTTGCTGTATTAATCTTATTAGTCAGATTATCAGCTCAAACGGTGGTATTGTAAGTAGTATCAGACCGGGGAAAGTTGAGTTTTACCATGACCCCTCTGTCCACAGCAGCTCCTATTTCTCTGATTTACTTAAGGGCGCAGGTTTTGAGCCGGCTACAGGCCGCGACGAGCAACTGCTTGAAAAAATCAAACTGGCTGTAATAGAATTGGTACACAAAGCCGGCAATGTAAACTCAATCATCAGAAACTCTGATTATCTGGTTGAAAGGCTGGGGCTGTCATATACCTACCTATCGGCACTGTTTTCAAAATCTGAACATATTACCCTGGAACGCTTTATTATCCTTCACAAAATTGAAAAGGCAAAGGAACTGATTGAATATGAAGAACTTACGCTGAGCGAAATTGCAAATCAGTTGGGCTACAGTTCGGTTCAGTATCTGTCAAATCAGTTTAAGCAGGTAACCGGTGTTTCTGTATCAGAATACAAAAAATCAGATCTTGGCAGGATACCAATAGATATGGTCGGGAAATGAAATTAAACTGAGCATTTAAAAACCCGGGGCAGCATCAATCTTTATTCACAGTAATGTTGAACTTTTTCATTCTGCGGATAAGAGAATCTCTGCTGATGCCGAGCATTTTTGCAGCCATCACCTGATTGTACCCACATTCGTTTAATGCTGCCAGAATGAGTGTTTGTTCCTGCTCTTCGAGATTCAGAATCACCGGAGTGCCGGGCTTTCCGCCTTTTTTGTCGGAAAACTGGAAATCTATGGCACTCAGGGTTTGTGTGTTGCAAAAAATCATGGCTCTTTCAACCATGTTGCGTAACTCCCTTACATTTCCCGGAAAACTGTAATCCTTTAGGGTTTCAATAAGCTGAGCACTGATTTTTGGGACAGCCTTATTGAGTTTTGCCGCAAAATAATTCACAAAATATCTAAGCAGTGGTTCAATGTCTTCAGGTCTTTCGCGAAGTGGCGGAATGTGAATGGTTAAGGTGTTGAGCCTGTGGAATAGGTCAAGCCTGAATTGTCTGCTTTCGATGAGGCTTTCCACATGATGATTGGTAGCTGAGATAATTCTGAAATCTACCGTTATTTCGTCGGTACCTCCTACCCTCTTTATCTTTTTTTCCTCAATGGCCCTCAGTAGTTTTGCCTGCAAAGCAAAAGGCATGTCTGCAATTTCGTCGAGGAAAAGAGTTCCGCCGTTGGCAACTTCAAAATATCCTTTTTTATCGGTGATTGCTCCTGTGAATGAGCCTTTCACATGTCCGAAAAATTCGCTTTCGAGCAATGAATCAGAAACAGCGCTGCTGTTTACCGCACAAAATGAGTGATTGCGCTGCTCCCCCGAAAAATGTATGATTCGTGCTATGATTTCTTTTCCGGTGCCACTTTCGCCGGTAATCAATACATTGGTTCCGGGATATTTGGCCGCAGTGGCTGCCAGCTCAAGCACCTGCCTGATGGGCCTGCTTTCGCCAATAAAATTGCGGTCAATCATCCGCTCCAGCTCCGAAGATATTAGAGAATGCTGATCCTGAATTTCTCTGAACTGACGGTAAAGCTTAAGGTATTTCTCGGTTCTTTCAATGGAGAGCTGAATATCAACATGCCTGAAAGGTTTCCTGAGGTAGTCAATGGCACCATCGCGCATGGCCTGAATTACGGTATCCATATCGCCATGGCCCGAGATGATAATTACTTCCATGGAAGGATACAGCTTGCGAACCTGTTTTAAGATTTCAAGTCCGCTCATTCCCGGAAGCCTGATGTCGAGTATCATAAGGTCGTAAGGCCTGCGGCGCAGACTTTCAAAACCTTCGCCAGGGGTATTGGCGGTGTAGACTTCAAAGTCGCGAAGCTGCAGAAATTCTTTCAGCTCATCTGCAAAATCGGCTTCATCGTCAAGTATTAATACCCTCAGTTTTATCTTTGCCATAACATATTATTGTTGTGCATGATCAGCGGGCAGTTTCAGAATAGCTTCAGTACCTTGTCCCAGGTTGCTTTTGAAAACTATTTCACCTTTGTGTTCCTTGATTATGCCGTAAGATATTGCCAGTCCGAGACCGGTTCCTTTGCCGGGTTCCTTGGTGGTGTAGAAGGGAGCAAAAATGTTAGCCAGATGCTCCTCTGCTATTCCGGTTCCATTATCACACACTTTCACAATAATGTGATTGTCTTCTCTGCTGGCGCTTAAATCAATAACCGGCTGAAAATCTGCACCGGCAAGCTGTTTTTTCTCTTCAAGGGCATCGCGTGAGTTTGAAAGCAGATTCAGGATAACCTGTTCAATTTTGTAAGTGTTTCCGGTTATATACAGATTCTGTTCAGCACCGGGCTGATAATTAATGCTTATTCCATGACTCTTATACTGCTCGCTGATCAGCGAAAGCGCATCAGCAATGGTATCGCTGATGTTGAATCGTGAATAAATAAAGTCATCGTTGCTTCGCGAAAAAGTGCGCACATGGTCAATGATGGTGCGCATGCGGTGAATTCCTTCAAAAATCTTGCGCGATTTGTCGTTGATGTATTCCTCATCGGCCTGTTTGCTGTTGATGGCATGCATCAGGTTATCAATTCCAAACGAAATGATATTCAGCGGCTGATTGATTTCATGAGCAATACCAGTCGCCATTTCGCCAATGCCCACCATTCGTTCGGTGTGAATAAGATGCTTTTCCATTTCGCGGGTAGCAGTAATATCTGAACAGAAAATCAGCAGGCTGTTATCGGGTAATCTCACACTTTCGGCTCTAACCACCGAGGTGCCTTTATCACTTTTCACAAAAAACTCGGCGGAAATTCTGTCCTCCTTCATCCACCCCTCAAATTCAGGGAAATTGCCTGATAAAAACTCCTTGCTTAACAATTCGTTGATATTCTTACCAATCAGATCTCCGTTTGATTTGCCAAAAACAGCGTTTGCAGCCGGATTGTAAGCAATTGTCTTTCCTTCTGAGTCTGCTACCAGAATTCCGATGGGAGCATTTTCAATATAACTTCTGTACTTCTGTTCACTTTGCTCAAGCTGAATGCGGGTAAAATTCCGCTCCAGTGCATTTCCGGTAATGGTACCAAAAACACCGAGAGAGCAGAAATCCTGTTTCTCGAGTGTCTCAATGCCTGAAAATCCTGTAATCAGGATACAACCATAAGGTTTATCTCCAAGATTTACCGGAATTGCCAGATTACTTTCATCATCGGTGGCTACAAGACCTTTTCCGGCTTTATACCAATTGTTATCAGATGTAACATAGTGATTGAATACATTACACTGAGAATCGGTGCCAAAAAGTTCCTTTAAAAAAGAATCACGGGGTTCGGGCAGAGAAATTTTCCTGCTTCCGGATGAAGAAACAAACGAAGTAACCAAAGCCTTTTCGCGATCCAGAACCAAAAAGGAAGCATCTCTGGCATCGAGCAGCTGAGCAAGGTCAATGAGCATAAACTGCATGGAGCTTTCGGGGTCGAACCGGCCCGAAAATCTGGCAGATGCCAGCGAAACAATGCGTTCAAGCCTGAAACGGAACAGCAGGGTTTGCTCGGCTTTCTGATACCGGAGAACACTTTCCCTGAGCGCCTGACTGGTTTGCTGCAACTCATGATTTTGCAGGTAAAGCTTCAGAAACATCCTGACTTTACCAAGCAGCGCTTCGTTCTGAAATGGTTTGGTGAGGTAATCCACTGCACCGGCCTGATATCCCTGTAGTATGCTCTGCTGATCGTAAAGTATTGCTGAAATAAAAATAATAGGAGTTAATACATTGTGCTCCATCTGCCTGATTCTTTCAGCAAGCTCAAAACCATTCATCCCCGGCATTGACACATCGAGAATGATGAGGGCAAGATCGTTTTCGGCAGCCAAAACCAGTGCATCCCGGCCCGATGTACTCCTGAGTATTGTTGCATTTTCCTTACGCAGGACAGTTTCAAGGAGAATGAGATTCACCTCTATGTCGTCAACAATCAGAATTTTTGGTTTTTCAGCAATTGCCATAAGGTTGCTTTACTTTCGGATGATGCATTAAAATTACAAATAAGTAATCAGAATTAACCACTTAAAGGGATTTTCTTTATCTGATTCCCTGAAGTATGGTTTGCCCGGACTTGTTTATCTACAAAACAAGCATTTGTAACCCCTTTGGCAACTGCGATGTGTGAATAAAGCATTAAAAAAGCCCGCCAATGGCGGGCTTTCCAATAACAAAGATATTTAACTACCTGATAACCAGCTTCTGAACGCTGATTCCGGCAGCTGTTTCAACTTTAACAAAGTAAACACCGCTGCCAAGATTCAGGCTCATATTTTCTCTTACCTGTTGCTGATTAATATTCAGATTACGGGTAAACAGAATTTCGCCACTGGTATTTGAGATGTTCACCACAGCAACACCGGTTGCAGCATTGTTGATTTCGAGAACGAATTCACCTTTATTGGGGTTGGGATAAAGGGCAATTCCCTGAACCTTATCCTGTTCTCCGAAACCTGCACAGGCATCAACAGAAAGTACAATGGATGCGGTACCTTCGCAACCAAACTCATCGGTTACAGTGAGTGAATAGTTATATGCACCAATACCAAGGGTTTCGCCGTTGAGATCAAGATTTTGTGTCTGGGCTCCGGTTGACCATGCATATGAAGCAAATCCATTCTCACCTGTGAGTGTTATAACATGCGACAGACAGATGGTTGTGTCGTTTCCTAGCGTGGTAAGCGGGGAGCTGATCAATACGTTATATGAGGTCTGAGCTGCGCAGGTGGTAGCTGAGCTGGTTTCGGTAAGTGAAAGAACTCCGGCTCCATTTTCACCCCAGTTTACAGTTACTTCGTTGCTGTTGGCTCCAGCCACAATTTCACCACCCTCTATGCTCCATTCGTAAACATTGCCTTCAACAGATGGAGTTAGATATACCGATGCAAGAGTGTTGGCGCAAACCCTCGCATTTCCGTCAATGGCCGGAGTTGGAGCTGCATTAACAACCACTTCATAATTCACGGTTTGTGAGCAGCCAAATTCATTGGTTTCGGTCATGGTAATGATTCCTGTTCCGGGTTCATTCCAGGTTACTATAAGTTCAGCAGTATTTTGTCCGGAAGTAATTTCACCACCGGTTACATCCCACTGATAAACTTCGGTTGAAGAACCTGCGGTATACATCACTTCTGACTGATACTGGCAAACAGCTTCGGGACCGGCAACAACAGGCTCGGGCAGCGCATGAATGAGCAGCTGAACCTGAGCTTCAACCGGTTCACAAATGTCGTTCCATGCCGATAAAGTTAAGGTAACAAAACCTGCAGCTATGTCTTCGTCACCTGGAGTGTAACGGGTGTTAAGACTGGCCGGGTCACTGAAAACGCCGGTTCCGTTGCTTGTCCATGTCATTCCGGTATGGTTTATTGCTGTTGCATCGTTGGCAGAAAATCCTGCGCCGGCACACAAATCGGCTGTATTTCCTGCAAAAACAACAGGAGCCAGTCTGAACGACAAGGTAAGATAATCGGTTGAATCGTTGGCCGAAGGGTTGGATGCAGTAAGTGAAAGTACAACAGCGCCCTGTGCAATATCCTCAGCAGAAGGTGTGTAAACCGGGTCGAGGATGGTTGCATCGCTGAAAGTTCCTGTACCACTTGTATTCCAGAGGAGTGAGGTATAATTGTATGCTGCACCGCTGAGCTGAGGCTCAGTACCTTCACAAATGGTTTGATCTTCACCGGCAACAGCTGCGGTAACCATAGGAATAACATCCACCCAGTTTTCGTAACGGTTGCAGTTTTCGCGGGTTATCACCACCTTAATACGGGTTCCGGCTGTCTGGGCAGGAATGGGAATGGTAACGGTTGTTACAAATCCGGTTACTCCGGTGCCAAGAATTACGCCATCAGCTGTAAGAGCTATGGTTGAATTGGGTGATGCAGTAATGGTAAACTCTGTTTCACCTTCATAAATGGTTGGTGAGAATGTGGCAGCAATATTCTGAGGTACTTCTGAGCAAACCCTGAGGAAAGCATCGCCATGATGATGGAAAAGATTGTAGGTTACTTCCTTGTTTCCGGTGTTGTATGGCCAGTTTGACTGTTTCAGGAAATATTTACCGGCAGCATTTCCAAAAGCTGGCCTTATTCCGCGTGATGCAGGATTAGTTCCATAATCAGGCATAAAGTTGGGCCACATATTGTCAATCATACCCCAAACGTAAGTATCATTAACAAATGAGTAAGACACTTCTGATGCAGCAATAAGACCAAGCGCTCCTGCAGGCTGTCCGTTGTAGGTATAGCGGTGGAATTTCTCTGTGAAGCTTTCGCTGCTCCAGTTATACTTACCTGTGAGGCAGTTGATGGAGAGAATAAAGCAAAGGTCGGTATTGGTTAATCCATTGATATTTGAATTGGTATATGCAGGCTCACCCCATCCGGTTTCCATACCATGGTCGCGGTGCATCAGCATAAATGAACCTGAGTTCATTGCATTGTTGATCATAGTGGCATTGCCACCGCTCCATCCGCCCATAGAAGCAGGAGAAGCCGGGATATAACCAAGACCGTTTGGTCCGAACACATTTACTACTGTTCCTGTGTTGGTTGCAGTAGACCATGTATTGCCGGGAGTTCCCTGATAGATTTCGTTGATACGAACCGGGGTTTTGCCTAAGGTGTTTTTCCAGAAACCGCCCACAGACTCTGAACAAATCTGGAACCAGCGCTCAGTTTGCCAACCCAGTGCAGTAATAGGATTTGCATAGAATGAAGGATTGGTAGGCGGCCTGCGCTCATAGCTGAGGAATCTGCCAATCATTGAAGAAAGCTGAGCTTCGTTTTGTGCAGTAATCCTGGCAAAAATAATGTCGGGCATGTGGTTGCCGCTTACGTCAGCAAGAATGTTATCTGAAACACAGTAGTTATCGTAAATAGGCGAAATAATACTGTTGTTGTTGGCCGATGCCTGACCATAATCACCCAACAGCAGCACAGCCACTGGCGGAATGTCCCAGGTGTTGTATGCATTGTTGATATAAGTTTCAAGCATTGAAGCATTTACATTGGCACCAATGTCAGACAGTTTAACAATGCCTGTATAGATTCCCTCTTCGGTACGGAATTTTTTGATTGAATCTGCCCACTGTGAGAAAATGGGATCGTTGGGAACAATAATCAGATATTCCCAGCCTGTGCTTCTCTGGCTGTATGATGCGGGTCTGGCGCTGTAGTCAATCTGGGGAAGTGCTGTATAATTGAAAATAGCATCTTCAAGAATCACATCCCAGTAAGGGTTGCGGTACTTGTCTTCACCATACTGATTGCTGCCGCCTTCAAAGCGGATGTTTATCTCCATATCGCGGTAAACGATAAGTTCTTTGGTTACCGGATTGTACTGGTAAGGTGTAATACCAAGCATGGCCACATCAACACCACGCATCTGACTGAACTCGCCCAGGGTAACAGGCTGTGCCGGATAAAAGGCATTTTGTGAGTAAATTGCCTGATTTTTTTCAAAATGCAGAGGCCCCTGATCTGTATCAAGCGGAATGCGGGGAGCTGGAGCCATTTCAATATTTGAAAAACGCTCGGTACGCATGTTTACAATTTCCATAACCGCTGTGGCGCCTTTGGGAATTGCAATATAACGCCCAAAACCAGGCAGGTCGGGTGAACCTTCTTCATTCTGAAGGAAGGATTCTGAAAATTCAATTCCGGTCATGGTTACGCCATTGATGTTGCGCTCGGTCATGCGGAAGTCCTGAATTGAGAAGTTGAGACTCAAACCATCGGCACGCTGACTGGTCATACTGAGCCCTTGTTTGCCCCAGCTGTCGGAATAACGATATTCCTGTGCTGAAACGCTTTGAAAAGTAATGGCCATCATAACAGCCACTGCTACTGAGTAAACATTACCTTTCGAAAATAACCTTTGTAAAGTTGTTTTCATTTTGTTGAAATTAAATGAAGAGTGTGTGAAAATAGTTTACTTATCAGTCAGATTTCCAAACCGATAATAAAAGAACTTACATCCCGCACAAAAATAAATAAAAATCAAAACAATGCACGTTTTTGCAAAAAAATAGGGTTATTTATACAGATTAAAAATAAAGGGGACAACCTTACGGATATCCCCTTTATAATTGATTAACAGATTTTTACCTGCTGATAATCACTCTCTGGCTGCTGGTATCTTTTCCTTCTGTAACATTCAGCAGATAAACTCCGCTGCTCAGCGATGGAATATTTAACCGGAGTTCACGACCTGCAACAACTACCGAACCATCAGAATAAACCATTCTGCCTGAGTTGTCGGTAAGGGTAATGCTTACAGGCACTTTTGGGGTTTTAAGGAAACGAACTGCAAATTCTCCGTTCGAAGGATTGGGGAATACTCCTATATTTCCTGAATAAATGGCATCCAGGCCTGTGCAATCGTTAAATGTAACATTGGCTGTAGCATTCGACACACAGGCATTGGCATCGGTTACCTGTACTGACCAGGAATGTGTTCCTGTGCCGATTCCGGTGGTGTCAACCTGAATGCTCTGGGTGGTAAAATCGCCCGGTGTCCACAAATAGCTTACATCTCCTTCTGTTTCAGCAGTAAGGGTTACCACATGATTGTTGCAAGCCATGGTATCGGGCACAAGATAAAGGTAAGGAAGAGGGTTAACATTAATCGTAAAGGTTCCTGATCCGGCTGCACTGCAATTGTTCCCATCAGTTACTGCAGTAACCTGATATACAATGCTCTGGGCAGGAGTTACCTGAATAAGCAAAGGACTGTCAGTGGCATTCACAGTACCATAACCTTCAATCTCAACCACCCAGGGGGCGGCTCCGGTAAGATCAACTGCAATCACCACAGGCTCTCCGGCGCAGATGGTAGTATCGCCCTCAATCATGGCTGTGGGAGCAGGCAAAATAGTAAACAACATTTCACTTAATGCATCTGCGCAGGGTTGTGCCGAATAACCAATCAGGGTAAGCACAGCACCACCGTTTTCAAGATCGGTTGTTCCATGAGTGTAAACAGGATTAAGTATGGCCGGGTCGCTGAATGTTCCGTCTCCTGAAGTCATCCACATAACACCTGTATAGTTTTCACCCGAACCGCTGAGCTGAATTTCTGTTCCGGTGCATGCCGAAACATCATCACCTGCTTCAATCAAAGCCGGGGTTGAAATGGTAAGTGTAAGATTATCAGTAGCTACCTGTCCCTGAGGTCCGTTTACTGTTAATGTAAGCACAGCTGTACCATTTTCAAGGTCGGTAGTACCCGGAGTGTAAATTGGATTCAGGGTAGTAGCATTGTTGAAGTTTCCATCTCCTGAAGTACTCCATTCAATAGAAGCATAGTTGGTAGCTGAAGCAGCAATTAAACTGGCTGATGACCCTGAGCAAACAGCCAGGTCAGATCCTGCAAAAGCTGTTGTTTGAAGCGGAGCAGGAAGAACAATATAATCTACCCATGCACGGTCGCTGCCACTTACCACAGAACCATCCTTGCTGTAAACCCATCTGAAAGTCTGCTGCCCGGGAGAAACGGCAAATTTAACCTCCTGCCAGTCAACTTCACCTGACCATTGATCTCTTAAAGTATTGCCAACGTAGAATTTTAAGTAATCATAATCTGTTTCAGAAGATACCTTAATGTAGAAAGAGATGGTGTCATTGTTCATCACCTCATAAGGCAGCCTCATTTCGGAGGTTTGATTGTCATTTATTGTTCCTGAACGTGAGCTGTAAGTGCCTTCATAAACCACATCGGTAACCAGCGTCCATGGGGCTGAACCGGCTGATTGCCAGTCGAAAGAGGTAAAACCACCACTTTCCCAGTCTTCAAGGATTAACCCAACTGGTGCCTGATAAGATTTGCTAACTGAGTAGCCTGATGAAGAAGCGGAATAATTCAAAGAAGCAGAGTGCCCAATTGGCGTTGAAGGATCAATGGTAATTTCAAAAACAGCCTGAACAGCATTCAAAAAACCGGGGTCAATTGCGCCGAGGCTTACCTGGGCATTGGTTATGCTTACATATGGACTTGAAGTTGACAATTGAGCTTCAACATCCTGTAATGCATAATCGCCGGGGTTGTAGGTGCTTATAGAAACGGTTGCATTTTCGCCCGGATCGAGCCTGCCGTTGCCGTTACCATTTACAGCATCGTTTATGGTCATGGCTCCGGCTGCAAGAGCGGGCGCATGTGCCTCAATATTAAAATTGCTTACAAATGTGCTGTCGTTGGCATCGGTAGAGGTAAGTGTAAAAACTATTACTTCGCCATCGGGAACCACATTGGAAACAGTAACAGCAAAAGCAGATGCAACTGATTTTATCTCACCTACCGCAAAATCTCCGAACTGAGCACTGTTATCAGTGATGGTAATGTAAGGCGATTCGGTTGAGAGGATAGTATTTACTGCAGTTGCAGGCTGGTCTCCGATGTTTTCGAGAGTAACTCCGATCTGCACACTTTCGCCGAAATCGAGCAGTCCGTTGCTATTGCCAGCAGCATCATTAATATCATGAGCATTATACACAAGCCAGGGTTGATTGGGGGGAGGCCCTGCCTGAAACGGAGAAACATACGTCATTGCATAGCCGGTGCGGTTGTCTGTCCAAACCGGATATACCCAGCGGCCATGAGCATGGATTCCCAGATAATCGCCGAAATAGCTGGACGCCAATCCCGAAATGGGCTGTGGTGTGAAAGAAACATCACTTACCTTCATGTCTTCCCATGATGTACCGCCATCAATGGAGTTGGAAACAAAAACTTCGCACTGGTTTGATGCTACATTGCGGTCGTCGTAATAAATTACACTCAGGTTACCATTGGTTGCATCGCAGGTAATCCATGGGAAATAATGCTGTTTGCCCAATCCTGAGGGATCCTGATTGACCCTGACGGGAGTACTCCAGGATACACCCTGGTCGGTAGATTTCGACATATAAATGTCCATATCGCTGCCGGTATTCACTCCCGGAACTCCAATGTTTGTCCAAACTATATAAATGGTTCCCCGGTTGGGGCCATTGCTGATGTCAACCGCCATTGAAGGAAAAGCATTTACCCTCATATTTTTACCAGTACCTGAGTTGCGGATTCCTCTGATGTTGGAAATAATTCTTGTTGCCGGTTGCCAGGTGGCTCCTCCGTCGAGTGATTTGGCCATTCCAATTACCGATTCATCGGATGGCCAGCTGTCGTAAACTGCCCATATGGCATAAACTTCGCCGTTGGGCCCGGTGTGCACATTCACACCCTGATTGTGACTGCCGGCATTGATGGCTGAGCTGATGTTAACAGCTGCCGACCAGTTCAGTCCTTCATTGGTTGACCTCGAAATTTCAATCTCAGTATCGTTGCTGCCACCAAAAGCGGTCCAGGCTGCGTAAAGATTTCCCTCATGCGGACTGGTAACGCTGTTGTCAATCCACATATGGTTTTTATCGAGCAAGGAACTGAACCCTGACGGAGGGTTGGCGATAAGTACGGGTGTCCAGCTCTGACCCTGATTGGTGGAATAGGAAATGCCCTGCCCGCCATTGGAATGTATGTAGTTAACATAATACCAGCCATTTAAACCAATAGCGGTAGTTGGGTCTCCGCTGTTGGGGCCACCGGCTCCCTGAACTTCACCACCCCAGGTATTTCCTGCATCGGTTGACCAGAAATCATTGGCTCCGTAAACAGTTGAAGCTGGCCGGGGAGTTGAGTTGTTCGAATTTAATACTGCTGATGGATTGTTTGGATTCACAAAAATAGAGTTCTCACTCTGTGTAGAGGTAATGGTGGTAACCGGAACATCAGGAGAATCGTCGGTAAGAACACCCTTTCCTGATAATTTGCTTGTGGTAAATTTACCATAAGGCGCAGCATGGTCAGGTGCCACAGGAACCAGTCCCAGAGAAGCCATTCTCCTCCAGTACGACATGTTGTCGATCCTGGTATCTACTTTGTATTTGTCAGGAACAGGCACATTGGGTGTGTACATCTGTTTCTTAGGCTTTTGTGCCTGAAGTCCGAATGCGGCAAACAACATTGCCACACTGAGTAAGATTAGTTGTTTTCTCACGATGTTGATATTGATGATTGATTATTGAAGACTTAATTAATTACAATCCTGTAACTGCTTTCGGAGGTTTTGGTGATGATTCTCAGAATATAGATTCCAGGGGTAATTCCGCTTACATTAAACTGATGTTGTTTATTTACAGAACTTTTGCTCCAGTTTTGAATAACTCTGCCCTGTGTATCAAGCAGCAGAAATTCTGCCTTACCATTAACCTGTTTCTCCGGCAATATGTTTAAAACTGAGGATGCAGGATTTGGGTAGATCGTCCAGTGGTTTGAAGGAACCGCAACATCCTCTATGCCAACTCCGGTTTCTACAGGCGGGAATATGATATAATCCAGCCATGCAGCATCCTGCCCTGAAGTTGCTGACATATCTTTGGAATACACCCATTTAAAAGAGTTCTCTCCCGCAGAAACCGGGAAACTCATCCTGGTCCAGTCAACTTCGCCTGACCACTGCCCCTGTTTTACGTCATTGATATAAAACATAAGAAAATCATAATCCTGTTCGCTGGAAACCTTCAGATAGAATGAAATACTATCGTTGGCTATTACCTTGTAATTCACCAGCAGCTGCGAAACCTGGTTGTGGCTGATGTTGCCGGAACGGGCACTGTATTTCTGCTCATAACTGATAGCATCTGTAACCGACCAGTTAACATTACCGGCATGTTGCCATGGGTGTGTAAGGAAATTACCCGATTCAAAATCTTCGATGATCTGTCCTGCAACCCAGGCATATTCCTGCTGCAGCACGGTTTGGGTTCCCTGCATCAGCGAAAAAGTAAAAATCAGTGGCAGGCCTTGTGGCGTTTCGGGCGACAATTGCATGTTTTCGAAGGCAAAAATATGTTGTGAGAGTGCTTCTACAATTGCTGGCCCGGCGTTAGGATCAGGTATGGAAACAAAGCTGCTGTTGCATGAAATTGAGGCTGTCAGCTCCTGACTTGCGGCATGGCCCTCATTCAGCACGGTAATGCTCAGGCTGAAAGTTTCACCCGGATCGGGAATGTGGTTGTTGTTGCCCGAATCATCGTTAATCACCGCTGAACCCGCTTGCATTGCCGGTGCAGCAACATTGATCTGAAACGCTGAAAGCCAGGATTCGTCACCAGAGGTCGCGGTAACTGTAAATTCAACAACATGATTATCAGGAATATCTGAATCTATTTCAAAAGAAAAACCTTCGCGTGTGGAAGTACCACCGGCTTCGATGGTTCCGAAAGCTTCGGAATTATCGGTAATGATTATAAAGGAATCATTTGTTGAGATAGATGCCTGAAC
>JANJXJ010000077.1 GCA_024709105.1 Lentimicrobium sp.
AAACGAAATTACAAGCGGTTGGCTTAATCAGGTGTCAAAGCAGCACTTTAACACAGATAAAATTCTTGCAGAAAAAGTTATCCGTGCGCTGTTGCTGTTGGAGGGTTTGGTAAAACAAGAACTATCGTTCGTTTTTAAAGGCGGAACGGCTTTAATGTTGCATTTCAATTCTGCCAAACGACTTTCAATAGATATTGATATTATTCTTCCGAATGATTCCGATAGCTTCGATACTATCCCAAAAAAGTATATAAAACGATTTTTTCTTTAAATTCAAGTTGCAAAACAAAAAACTAAAAAATCGAAAAATTACACACTACACAGCAGCATGTTTCGGCAAACCCCGAAGATATTTATCAAAAGAAAGCAGCTTGCCAATATTACGCAGCAATAACCTGGAATTGATGATTCCGGTGGAAAAGGTCCATTATTCAAACTTAAAGCTGGCCAGTTGTGGCAAGAATATGCCAGCCTGCCGGCCTACCAGCCAAGAATCCACGCAAACATAAGGGGTGCTACAATGGTAGCATCGCTTTCAACAATGAACTTGGGGGTGTCAATATCAAGTTTGCCCCAGGTGATTTTTTCGTTGGGTACAGCTCCTGAGTAAGATCCGTAGGAGGTGGTAGAATCGCTGATCTGGCAGAAATATGACCAGAAGGGAACATCGTGCCACTCCAGATCCTGATACATCATAGGCACTACACAAATGGGGAAATCGCCGGCAATACCTCCTCCTATCTGAAAGAAACCCACCCCTTTGCCCGAAGAGTTTTTGCGATACCAGTCCGAGAGCCATACCATGTATTCAATGCCCGATTTCATGGTAGAAGGGTTCAGCTCACCTTTGATGCAGTATGAAGCAAAGATGTTGCCCATGGTGCTGTCTTCCCATCCGGGTACAATAATCGGCAGGTTTTTTTCGGCAGCGGCGAGCATCCAGGAGTGTTTGGGGTCAATTTCGTAATCTTTTTCCATTACTTTGCTCAGCAGCAGCTTGTACATATATTCATGCGGGAAATATCTTTCCCCTTTGGCCTGCGCGTCTTTCCAGATTTTTTCAATATGATGCTGTATCCTGCGGAAAGCTTCTTCTTCAGGAATACAGGTATCGGTAACCCGGTTCATTCCTTTTTCAAGCAGTTCATATTCCTGCTGCGGGGTAAGATCGCGGTAATTGGGAACCCTTTTGTAATGGCTGTGGGCAACCAGGTTCATAATGTCTTCCTCAAGATTGGCACCAGTGCAGCTGATGATTTGAACCTTATCCTGCCTGATCATTTCGGCCAGCGAAATGCCAAGTTCAGCGGTGCTCATGGCACCGGCAAGGGTAATCATCATTTTACCGCCTTCAGTCAGATGGGTTTCGTATGCTTTGGCTGCATCAACCAAAGCAGCTGAATTGAAGTGGCGGTAATGGTGTTCAATAAACTTAGAAATGGGTCCTTTTTCCATGATCAAATTTTTTGCAAAGATATAAAAATGTAATAAGCGGGGAGGGGGTCAATGGGTTGTCTTTAGGGGTAAAGTTAATTTGCTTACACAAAATTCATAAAAACAGAAAAGCTCCTGAAGCAGGATCTTTTCTGAGAAAAGTTGACAAGAATGATTAGTTCTTGATGAGTTTCTGAACCAAGCGGCTTCCGTCTTTACCGTAGAAAGTAACAAAGTACATTCCGGTGGTAAGGTCTGAAGTGTTGATTGAAGTGCGTCCGATGCCGCTGATTGAATAAGTTCCAACCAATTGGCCAAGCATTGAAGTAATGGAAACTTCTTTTACATCAACAGAGTTGCTGATGATAAGTTCGCCATTAACCGGGTTGGGGAACATTCTGATTTTACCGGTAAGTGAGTTTTCGGGAATGCTGAGGGCACCCTGAACACCCCATTTGTAAGTAACATTCATGGTTCCTGCATAGTTAAGAACTCTGTCTCCACCGGGAGCGGGGTCGCCAGCGCCCCAACCTGCACCTTTAAAGAATTTGAAAGCATAGAGTCCGTCAGGAACAAAAATGGTTACAGTATAAATTTTATCACCATCGGGGTCTGTCATTTCAAGAAGTGCGTTGGTTCCTGGTTCATTCCAGGTTCCGTATGCTCCGCCCAGAGCTCCTGAGAGATATACAGGAACACCTGTCATATCTCCGGCTTCGCTCATATCAACATTTAATGTGAGCTGGGGAGGAGTCATTGGATTGGGATCGTTGTTTACGAGGATATCGTCGAAATAGATAACGATGTCATCGGTAAGTCCAACAGGATCAACAAAGTCAGGCAGGAAAGCAATGATGGGATAAGTTCCGGTTTTGCTTGAGAAATCAAATACATAGTCAACCCATACATTGGTTTCGGTTTGAGCATTGGTTGAAGGAATTTCCAGAGTTCCGGCTGTACCGCCTTCGAGTTTGAACTTCACTTCACTTACGCGTGGTTTCCATGCTTTTACGTGAACAAATTTATTGTCGGTTACATCGGTAGGAACCGGAAGTTGTGACCAAAAACCACCCCAGGGCTGTCCGTCTTTGTCACGATCAAATTGCATTACATAATCACTCAGGTTAACTCCTGATTTGTCAGGGTTTGGTACCAGGGTAAATTTACTGAGGTCCTCAGCACCTCCGGCCAAAAGATTTAAAGTAATATGCTCATAATCTTCAATGAACTGAACAGGAGCACTTCCGGGGGTTGGATCATTGTTTACATAGATATCATCCAGATAAACTGTGATGTCTTCAGTAAGTGTGAGGGGATCCTCAAAGTCGGGGAAGAAAACAATTTTAGCATAGGGGCCTGTAGCAGTGGTGAAGTCGAAAACCAGCTCTTCCCATCCGTTTACTACGGTTTGGGGGTTGATTGAAGCAACTTCGATGTTTCCGGTTTCGCCTTCTTCAATTTTGAATTTTACCGGGCTGATGCGGGGTTTCCAAACCTTAACGTGTACGTACTTATTGGTGTTGAAGTCAATGGGAACGGGAATGGTAGCATACCATCCGCACCAGGGATCTCCGTCCGCACCACGAACCATTTTGGCAACAATACCGCTGGTGTTGATTCCCGATGGGTCAGGATTGGCAACAACTGATACTGATCCGTTTGCACCCTGTGCAAATATATTCATCTTTATGCTTTCAAAGTTTTCAATGACCTGAGCCATCGAAACCCATGTAAAGGTGAACATGAGCACAATTAAAAGAGTAATTTTTCTCATAGTTGTTTGGTTTTGGTTAGTAAATATTTCTCCCACAAATATAGGATATTTTTAAATAGAATTATAATACTGCTGCAATTTCAGGCCATTTTTTTTATAAAAAGTGTTAAGTTAACACGAAGTATGCTATCTTATTGATAAAGAGGGTTGTTTGTTCTGTGTATATATTTGTATTCTTACAGGGTACATTTAATTTGTTGAAATTTTCTGATTAGGGGTGCCAAAAATCAGCCGGATTTTTTATTACGGAAGATTTGTCTATTTTTGAGCCACAAAGCTGTTGTAAATTTTTTATTAAATTTCGTTCACTCTCCACCCAATTGTGTTACCCCGAAGAATAAAACATTTTTTGTCTTATGTCCTGATTTTATGGGCATTTGTGGCTGTTGCCTTTAGAGCACAAGCACAGGAGCCTGCAATTCAGCCAGAGCTTATTCTTGAACTGGGGAACAAATATTTTGATGCCATTGACTATCTGCAAAAAAACATGTGGATTATTGACACTATGAAAAATGAAGGGGTGAGCCCTGATATTGCTTTGAGTGCTGTAATTCCATCTATGTTAAGATATTCGGGTCTTCGCGATATTGTTGAAACAGGAGCGATGCGCACATTGTACATCCAGTCGGGCAGAAAATACAGCCACTACTCTGTGGGCCGTTTTCAGATGAAAGCATCTTTTGCCGAAATGGTTGAACGTACCTATATTCGCCTGAAGCTTGGAAAACAGAAGTTTATCGTAAGTAATTCATCAAAAGCCAGGGCTGAAAGGGCAAAACGACTCGAAAGTAAGGAATGGCAGGTGCAATACCTTATTATGTTTTATAAAATTATGGAAAAACGTTATGCGCACATTGAATGGAAGAATAAAGAGGACAAAGCCAGATTTTATGCAACTGCCTACGATGTTGGATTTAACCGCGACGAGCGTACCATTCGCAGAATGATGTCGCCCAAAACCACCAATCGCAGGGTATTGAACAGAAAAGTTAAAAATGTAAACTCTAAATACAGAACCGGCGATGTTGCGGTCTGGTTTATTATGAATGATGCATATAAGTTTGTTCCTTAATCAGGGTCTGCTGAAAAACTCCGTTAGGAGTTTCCCTTTATTAACCCCAGGTACGGCTTACCCAACCGGGGGTTGATGGATCATGAAACGAATCAACCTTGTTGGGGTTGCTCTTTTTTATGGGGGAACCCAATCCGGGGTTCTGTTTTTCAGATCGTATTACTCAAGGGGCTGTCTCAAAAGTCCTATGAAACGGCGTAATTAAAAATTACGCCTGACTTATATTGTTGATATACAAACAATTTCGCTCCAATTTTAACCTTTTGAGACACCCCCTTTTGATGGGAAATCCCTGCGGGATTTTGCAACTTCAGTTCTTTGTGCAGCGCATGGAAATAATTAGACAACTCATTATTACTATGCACTTTTGTTCTTATTTAACACTGTAAGTTACTGCCAATATGACTTTTGATTATTTTTAAGCAGACCCTGATTATTTATTATTGATTTTCTAAACAGGGGATCATCTGAACTTTTAATGACTTGCTGGCAAAAGGTTTACAGATGCCAGGTTTAAAAACTCCGGGTCTTTATTTTTTAAGCTTTCACCTGGGTCTGAAAAGTTTTCTTATTTCATTAAAAAAGGATGTGCCAGACCAACTTTTGGTTGATCTGGCACAACATAGAAGAAGTAAACTTATTTGTTACTTGGTATTGTAGAAGCCCTGGATTTCTTCAAGAGTAAGCACTCTGTTGAACATGTGCAGTTCATCCAGCAGGCTTTGGTCTGAGAAGTGATTCCATTCAGTAAACCTGGGCTGACCCGACATAATGGTAAGGATATCGCAGCCTGTCCAGTCAATGGGAGCACTCATTGGAGATTGTCTTGCCAACTCTCCGTTGATGTAAATAGAGCTTGTGGTTTCGGAGATGGTGAAGGCGAAGTGGAACCATTCGCCGGTTGCAGGGTCAACCTGTCCGCCGTCGTTCCAGGTTTCTCCGGTGCCGTTTCCAACATTGTCCTTAATCACTTGTCTTGCTCCTGAAGCTTCGCGGAAGAAGCGGAATCCATGGGTGCGAAGGTTCTGAACTCCCGGGAAACCAGGGTTGGTAACATCCTCAGCCGACATGGTTAAAATACCAGCCCGGTCAGGAGTTGCATTGATCTTCATCCAGAATGCAGCACTGAATTCCTGAGTGGTAGTGAGGGTAGCAGCGGGGAAAGTGAGATAGGCATCAGCCGCACCCTGATAAGCCTGGCCCAGTTTTCCGTCACCAAAAGTTGGAGCACCGCTTACGATAGGGTCAATGCCTGAAATAGCATCAGTAAAATTACCTTCAAATGCCATATATAACACTTCGCCTTCGAGCGGAACATAAGGTTTAATGGTAAATTTTTTGAAGCTGATGCTTGAACTTACGCTTTTGTCAGATTTATCGGTAACAGTAGCTGTAAGGGTATGGTCACCATCAGTAAGATTCTCATAGGTAACTTTTAGTACTGCCCTTCTGTAATCCTTAAAAGTATTGAAGCTGGCGATTTGAGTCCCATCCAGTTGCACAACAACAGATGCGATTTCGATGTCGTCGGCAGCAGTTAAGATAAATGTTACCGTGGTTTGGTCTTCACCAATACGCATAATACCCCCGTCAGCCGGATTGTTAAAAACAAGTGTCGGAGCTTCGGTATCAGGCCCGGGTGATACAGAGTTGATCGGGTCCAGCCCTTTTTCACACGATACGGCAAAAACCATGATCAGTGAAAACAGGATAAAATATCTGAAGTTTTTCATTTTGGTTACTTTTAGAAGTTAATAATACTTACTGTTTCAGGTTTGGCAACTGGTCAACCTGATTTTGCGGGTAAGGCAGGAAGATTTTATCTGCCGAAAATGTTCTGCCGTCATAGCTCAGTTCATTGTAGCGGCCCAACCTTACCATGTCAAAATAACGGGTTCCCCATTCCATACCAAGTTCTGCAAACTTCTCATCCATTACCTGATCGTTGGTTACACCCGAAAGGGGAGCAAGCCCGGCGCGTTCCCTTACCAGATTCACTGCCTGATCGGCCGTTCCGGCTGAACCGGTTGCACCTTGTGTGAGTGCTTCGGCATACATAAGCAGGATTTCGGCATACCTGATGGCGGTGAAATTTTTATTGGTGCCATAATCGGTGCGGCCGGGAGTAAGCTGGTTGGAAGGCAGATAATGTTTACCGCTGGCAAACATAGCCCTGGCATAGTCATTAAATACATCGCCTGAACGGGTGGTATTTGAAATCCATGATGGCAAAGTAGAATAAGCAGGGTCTTTTTTCAGTTCGGTAATACCACGGTTGGTGAAAATTACGGAAGTTTCAAGACGAACAGTTTCATTGCGGCTGAGCATGAATTTAATATACTTGAGACTGGGTTCGTAGAAGCCCCATCCGTCACCGGCACCGGTTACAGCAGGAGTCCAGCCCTGCGGACCAAAGAAAGCATAGAGATATCCGTAGTTATCGCCAGAACCTTGTCCAAGGTCAGAGTACTGCATTTCCCAGAGGTTTTCGTTGTTCAGTTTTCCTTTGATTTTGAATAATTCATAGAAATCTGATTCAAGTTGAAACTTTCCGCTGCTGATGATTTCACCAGTAGCTTCTGCTACAGCCTG
The DNA here is from genome assembly GCA_024709105.1 of Lentimicrobium sp. GTDB lineage: Bacteria > Bacteroidota > Bacteroidia > Bacteroidales > Lentimicrobiaceae > Lentimicrobium. The sequence continues at coordinate 6,873 of JANJXJ010000077.1, forward strand.
ATAGTTTTTAAGCTCAAGATTCGCCAAAGCCTTCATGGCCAGTGCAGTGAATTTGGTAACTCCGCCGGGAATATCAGTACGTTCATTTGGTCTGATGGCGGGAAGTTTGGGAATGGCCTCGTCCATTCTGTCAGAAATATACTGCATAACTTCATCTTTTGAAGACAAAGGTGTAACAAACAGGTCTGATGGATTGGGAGAAGTCGGGATTAACAAAGCACCCCAGGTACGGCTCATCTGGAACAACCACCATGAATTAAGTACTTTGGCTTCAGCAATATACTGATCGGCCAGGGTTGCATTTGCGCCAGCCGCTTTGTACAATTCAATCTGTTCCATGGCAGAATGTGCCGAGAACATATTCTTGTAGAAATTCTGGAACAGGGAGTTGTACATCCAGTAATCCTTATTGTAATTGTAGCTGTCGGTTTCAGCGTAATCCTGCTGATCGCCGAGTCCGCCTGCATTTACATCGTCACCACGAACCGAAATCAACGGGAAGTTTTCCCATTCGGTATTGTTGAATTCAGCATAAGTGCCGATAATGGGCAGGATCATATTGCTTTGAATGGAATAGTCGGTTGTTTCTGTAAGCTTGGTATTTTCCTGCAAGGCATCCAAATCCTTAGTACAACCTGAGAAAATCAGAGCAGTAACAACCACCAGGGTTGAAACGAATATAAATTTTATTGTTTTCATTTTTCGAAGTTTTAAGGGTTAGAACCTGACATTAAGACTAACGGTGTAAACTGCAGGTACCGGATAGGTTTGTGAATCTATTCCGTTTGCAACTTCAGGGGTAAATCCGTTGTAACTAAACAAGGTAAGAGGACGATCGGCCGTGAATGCAATTCTGGTTACAGGGAAATTATTGCCGAACCATTTGCTGTTCTGAATGGTATAACCAAGCTGCAGATTCTGAATGCGGAAGAAAGAGCCATCTTCCACAAAATAATCGCTCATTTTCTGGTTCCAGCCTCTTCTTAAGCCTGATGCTGAAGGATATTTATCGGAAGTACCTTCGCCATGCCAGCGGTTAACTGCCAGGTCGGCATCCATGTTTCCGTCGGCAGTCCAGATGATCTCGCCACGTTTGCGGTTCAGAATTTTATTTCCGGCCTGTCCATATACATTTACGGAAAAATCAAAGTTAGAATAAGTTATATTGATGTTTCCTCCGTACATGATATTGGGGAAATAAGAACCCAGAATAACACGGTCATCATCGTCAATAATTCCGTCACCATTCTGATCTTTGTATTTGAAGTCACCGGGAACCAGGCCATTGGCTGAAGCAAACGGGTCGGCATCAATTTCTGCCTGATTCTGATAAACGCCCTCAACCTCACGACCGAAGAAAGCCATCAGAGGCTCACCCACGTATGTGCGCTGACGGAATTCAGCTGAACCGCCATCAATATATGACTGGCCATAAAGATCAATGGTTTCATTTTTTAAAGTTGAAAGGTTTCCACCGATTGAATATGATAGCTTGCTGTTGATCCTGTCTGACCAGTTGAGTGCGATTTCAAAACCTGAGTTTCTGATAACTCCAACAGGTTTCAGGAAGCTTTCTCCTGTACCAGGAACGATAACAGGGATAGCAGCATTTTTAGTATCGCGGTTATAATAGTCCAGATCAGCTGAAAGTTTATCTTTCAATAATTTGGCAGTGATACCAATATTGGTTTCTTCAGTCAGCTCCCATTCAAGATAAGAAAATGTGCTGCTAACCACAGTTCCTGAAAAAACAGTGCCGCCCATAGTGGTAGTTATGATGCTGGTAGTGAATGCACCGTCGCTGGGTTGTATTTTATCGTTTCCAAGTTGACCCCAGCTGGCACGTAATTTCAGATAGGGGAAATTTGAGTTACCTTTAAGGAAGCTTTCTTCTGAAATAACCCAGCCTGCACCAATAGTCGGGAAAATGCCCCACTTTTCCTGATACTTGTTATTACCGTCTGCCCTTATGGTAGCATAAAGCAAATAGCGGTCATCAAAGTTATAAGCCAGTCTGCTGAAGTATGACATTCCATAAAAGCGGAAAGCATCATCTCTGATAGAGTTCTCTAATTTGGTGAGCGATTGGTTGATATACCAGGAGGATTCCTGATCGGTGGGGAAGTTTTTTCCTTGTGCTGCCAGAGCCTGGAGTCCTTCATTTCTATAAGAAGTTCCAGCCATTACAGTTATGTTGTGTTTCTGAACAGATTTGTTGAAAGTCAACACATTGTCCCAGTATTGTTTATCGTAAAGCCCCATGTAACGTGTAATTGTTGCATCTGGGTTTTGAAAACTATTTCCTATAAACCAGGGAAGATTTACAATCCGCTGATCCAATACATCATAACTGAAGTTATATGTACTCTTGAACGTCAGCATTTTTGGAATCAGGGTGAAGTCAAAAAACATTCCGGCATTCATTTTTCTGATTTTCATCCGGTCAATGTTATAATCCATGGTTGGGAATGGATTCTGTCCGCTTCTGTATCCCAGGTCCTGCGCATTGGCATAGTTTACCGGGCGGGCTGCGGGGTTTTGATCATCATAAACCGGAAGAATTGGCACTGCAAAGTATGCCTGATTCCATGCACTATTCTGAGCACTGTATTTGGTAGCATTGCTGAATATTACATTGCTTCCAACGGAAAGCCATTTGTTGGCTTTTACTTCAACATTGGCACGCAGGTTCAGCCTTTCGTATTCGTTTTTCATGTTGAGAATACCTTCCTGCATAAAATAGTTTGTCCCGATTGTATACCGGACATTCTCTGTTCCGCCTGTGAAGTCAAGGTTGTGGTTCTGTATAGGGGCTACTCTGAGAAGTTCTCCATACCAATCGGTGTTTACATCAGGAATATTCGGATTGATTCTGCTTCTGCCATAACGCTGCATGGCATTTTCAATAAATGAAGCATCAGCCGCTGAACCTGATTCCAGCGCCATGGTGGTAAACTGCTCGGCATTGGCCATCTTGACAACATTTTGTGCTGATTGATAGCCGTAGTATCCGTTATATGTAATTTGTGAAGATTCTTTGTACTTGCCGGTTTTGGTTTCAATCAAAACAACTCCGTTGGCAGCTCTTACCCCATAAATTGCAGAGGCTGAAGCATCCTTAAGAATAGAAACGGAGGCAATATCTGAGTTGTTGAGAAAATCAATGTTATCGAAAAACATTCCATCAACAACATAAAGCGGGCTTTCATTTCCTCTGCCCGGGAATGAGCCGACACCACGAATCCTTACAGTAGCAGCATCTCCTGGAGCTCCGCCTGCAACAATCTGCATACCGGCCACTTTACCCTGCAATGCCTGCATTACCTGTGAAGAAGGGGTTTTTATGATCTCATCGGCCTTAATTGTAGTAATGGCAGAGGTAAGGTCTTTTACCTTGGTTGTGCCATATCCCACTACCACAAGCTCTTCGAGCATGCTTGAAGAAGAAGCCAGGGCTACATTGATGGTAGTGCGGCCCTGAATGGCGACCTCCTGTGGTTCCATTCCCACAAAACTGAAAACCAGTGTAGCATTTGAAGGGGCTTCAAGTGAGTATTTACCTTCGATATCGGTAGCAACTCCACTGGTGGTTCCCTTTACAACTACCGATACCCCCGGAAGGGTTTCGCCATTTGATGCACTGGTTACCTGCCCCGAGATTTTAATCTGCTGGGCCATTGCCACTGGAAGGACTGCCAGGGCAAAGAACAGAATGAAAAGTAGTTTAATTTTTTTCATTTGGTTGTATTTTGGTTGTTGGTTTAGGTTTTGGTTTTTATAACCTGTTGTTGTTGGTGTTTTATAACTTAAAACTGCTCAGGGATTTTTGCCGTTGACCTCCTTTCTTACTGACTAAAGGTTATTTATTTAGTTAACAATTATCTTCAGGGACGAAACGCCATGTTTGCCTTTGACCGACAGAAAATAAATTCCGCTGGTCAGTCCGGTGGTATTTATTGTTGTTTCTGATGGAATTCCGGGCATTACATCCAGTTTTACAGGCAGAATTACTTCTTTTCCCATAAGGTCGGCAACTGTTATAACCAACTTATCGGTTTGCATTGATTGCAGGGAAACATAAACCATTCCTGAACTGCCAGGATTTGGGTAAGCTTCAACTTTCACATTTATACCGGTTTCGTTATTTCCAAAAGGATCTGGTGCAAAACCAATGGATTCGAGCATGGGGGCTATTTCGGGATTGGCCATAAATTTGTTCCAGAGTAAACCCGATCTGTGATTCTCAATCATAACAAGAATCGGCCCCTGATCAATTGCCAGATAAGAAGTGGCCCACCAGTTTCTTGACTGGTTGAATGCATCGTAAAATCCCATCCAGCCCCATGTTTTTTGTCCGAGGTTGCGGTAGAAGTGTTTCAGCGCCTCAATAGATTCGGCAGGTGTGTAAGGCATTGACGAAAGTGCAGCTGTGGGTGTAATGGTTCCGTTGTCGCGGCCCGAAACCGGCTCATGAGCCATATAACCATCGGGATCGTCGCTGGCTGTCAGTCCCCAGCAATTGGGGCCGTAACCTGTATGCCCCAGCGGGTTCTGAATGCTGTACGCTCTGTGTATCAGCGTATGATTGCGGTTCAGATTGAAGTAGTTGGTGAATTTGTCGCGGATGTTTCGCGGGTCAAATCCAAGAAAAGAATAATGTGCAAAGAACAATGGACCGCCTTTGTCCCAGCCAACATCCAGGGTATATCCATAAAATGAACGGCCGTTAATATAATAGGAAGCTCCTGCCCAGCCATTATTCCAGTAAGAAGCCGCAACAGGATGTGTAGGCGAAGCAATGGCAAGCAGATAAACTATGGCTCCTTCGTTCCAGCCTCTCACCTGCATATTCATTTGCCAGCCGTAATTGGGCGACCAGTGCCAGTAAAGCACTCCTGAATTATTCCGTGAGTACCAGTCCCACTCAACCGATTCCCACAATGCAGTAATCCTGGATGCAATTTGTTGTTCTTCGGGGGTTGGTTCGTTGAAGTATTGCCTTGCAGCAAGCAATCCCTGAATCAGAAAAGCAGTTTCCACCAGGTCGCCACCGTTGTCGTATTGGCTGAAAGGATGAACTTTTCCGGTATTTCCGTTGAGCCAGTGCGGCCATACTCCATGAAAGCGGTCGGCTGTTTCGAGGAATGTGAGTATTTTATTAATGTGTGCAATGCCCTGCTGCCTGGTGATAAAACCCCTGTCAATGCCTGCACACAATCCCATAATGCCAAATCCTGTACCTCCCGAGGTAACCACATCGCCCGAGGTGTTGCGCTCACGTGCCATTCCCGATGCCGGATGGGCAAAATCATAAAAGTATCTGAAGGTGTACTCCTGAACCATATCAAGCAGTTCTTCGTCAGTGAAATCGCGGGTGGTGGCCACTGCGGTTTCTGAAGGAACAGAAGCTTCGTTGGCAGCATTCAGCGCCCTGATGCGGTACAAGGCTGTAACATTTGACCCTTGTGAACGAAGCCAGTCAACATGTCGTGTGGTATTTTTATCGGTAACAAAAACTGTTGCCCAGTTGCTTCCGCCATCATCTGATCGCTGAACTTCATATCCGTTGATATAATTTTCGGGATTGGCATTCCATTTTATTTCTGCGTGGCTGTCGTAACCCATGGCTGTTACCCCTGTAGGCTGAGAAGCAGGAGGCGAAGTACCATCACCGGTAAAAACCTTCATGTCATCTATAAATAATGTATGGGTAACGCCATCGGTTTCATTTTGAGCAAAGCCAATGGTTTTGATACGGGTGAAATCAACAGGATCTCCAAAATCAAGAAACAGGCTCATGGGAAC
>JANJXJ010000087.1 GCA_024709105.1 Lentimicrobium sp.
AGAAACTTAATGATTGGCTTTGTTTTTAATTAATGACAGAAAACCAGGCCTTCTATCCTCAAAATTTTGAAGGGTTATTCAAATCATCTTCAGAGAATTTCATCTCGTAAAAGTATTGCAAAATAGATTTGCTCACTTCAAGGTAAGCAAGAAGCCTATATCAGTTTTTCCAGCATAATTCTGGCGAATCCATCTGTACTGTAATCTTTTTCGCCTTTAATTCCGGTTATTGTGTTGAACCCAGCTTTTGTCCAGAAACGAAGTGCTCTCCAGTTATTCAAATATACACCGATACCAAGTTTTTTAAAACCTTCGTTTTTGCATCTGGTTGATAACAAAGAAATTACTTCCTGGGCAAATCCCTTATTTCTGTGTTCTTTCGCTATGATCAGAATGCTTATCCATGCTGTCAGATCATCAGGGTAGCCATAATAAATATCTGTAAATCCTACCAATTCGTTGGTTTCAGTTGAATAAACGGAGATTAACTGGTACGAATCTTTATTGGCATTTTCAACCGGAGGCAGATCGCCCGATGTAAGGCACTTATAAATATAGTCATTTTCAAATGAATAACCTTCAATTTCTTGTTTTTCAATCCAGTTGTCGCATATCTGCTGCAGAGTTTCACATTCCTGCATTACTGAGCAGGAAAGCTGAATTTTTTCGGAATCAGTCATAACATTCTTTTTAGCTTTTAAATCAGATTAAAATCCAGTCACTTCTGGCAATTTCCTTTTCAGAAAAGATTTCGCAGTTCAATTCGCTATGCAAACGTAAGCCTTTTTAAATTACTCTACCCTGAAATTTACTTTTGAATTTTTAGAACCACATATAGCAAAGGTTCAGAAGTACTTAGATTTATAAAAATAAATTTGCTGCGATTACATAAAGAAAACCTGGAATGTAAAACAGAAGGTGACTAAAAAATTAATGTTTCACTTCTGAAGTACAACCACTTTTTGCATTGCCATTCTATTGTTGTCGCTGATGGCAACAAAGAACAGCCCCTCATTTGATATATTAAACAATTGATTCCTGTTATTCAATACGAAAGTATTGATTAACTGTCCGGTGGAAGTAAATATCTTTATTGTAACCGGTAATTCAAATTCTGAAAGATCTGCTTCGAGCAGGCCTGTTGTTGGGTTGGGAAATATTCTGGTTTCAGCGGTTATATATTTCACCCCTGTAACACAATTTCCGTAAAGATTGGTTCCGTTTGAACTGAAGCAAAGCAGCGTTGTTGTATTTGCCCACCAGGCAACATACGAATAATCGAGTTCTATACCTCCAAAGTTAACATCACCAATACCTTCGATAAACAGCGGGCCTATTCCATATGAAACGAAAGGGGAAAAATGAATTCTTTTGCGGAAAACACCTCCAATCAGCACTGAATCAACAGAAGTAACCACCCGGTTGAGATTTTCCTCTCCATACGGATAGTTGATGCCATAAAACTGGAATCTGTCGCCAGGCATGAGGCCATAATCAAACAATAATCGAAGATTACCCGGATCCTCACCACACCAGACCTTCAGGCTGTCGGGCTTTATAAAGGTGGCCATAGTGTTTCCATCAAAAAGTCTGTAGAACAGGTCGCCGTTTATCAAGGTATCTCCGTTCACCCAATAGGTATTGTAGGTAGTAATATCCCAAAGAACTTCGCCCCCATGCCCCCATGCTATGGAATGATATTTTCTGTACCATGAACCGTTATCAGGAAAAACTTCCTGAGCCTGAACAGAAATACAAGCAAAAAGCAAAAAAATGATCACCAGGTTTTTCATTTTTCGTTTGTTAAATCAGTTATACCGGATAAGGCGAAATCAATTAATACTATAGTCAGATATTCTCAAAATAATTGAAGGCGGCAGAAAAGGCATTATCGGAGAAAAGGTAGTATAAAGCAGGACCACAAGATGAACTTGCTTCGGGAAAAGGGACATAAAGATACAAAACAAAACCCTGAAAATCAAGAGTGAAATGAACCCAGGGTTATGAATCCAAAAAGGATTTGTATTTGCAGCATTGTTGCAAAAATCAATATTTGTACTGAGTATACAGGCGTTTCACAGGACAATAACTATAGTTTGAGTCATTAACTTTAAAATTGTTTGTGTTATCCTGATAAGAAAACCTAACAAGTTAATAGAAAACTTGTTAGGTTACAATAAATCTATCAGTTAACACAAAACCCTGATCGAGAGATCAACCTCCCGCTATTGCCTTTTTTGACATTAGACATTAGAAATTAGAAATTAGAAATTCCCTTTTCCCAGGCAACTTCAAATTTATAAGTCACTTCAGAATTTTAATTGAAAACCCATCCTGACACTAATGCCTTTTTTTAACATCAGACGTTAGAAATTAGAAATTAGACATTAGAAATTAGAAATTCCCTTTCCTGCCTTTCTATCTGATTTTTACACTAAAAAACGCCGATTCCAGTGCTTTGATTTCATTGCTGTTTTCTGCAAGCGGAGTGCCGTTTACATCGGTTCTTACGCAGGGCAGCAATTCGCGCTGCGAGGCATATTGCAGGGCAATGGTTCCGGATTTGCCTGCTGTTTCGCGCAGGTGCAACAGAATAGATTTGCCGTCGGCTGCAGGCATGGCACTGATGAGCATTACATGGTCGGGTAGTCCGGTGAGCAATGAGTTTTCCCATTGCGCTTCACCATTTCCGCCGCCGGGCAAAACGCGGGCAGGCATAGTTGTGCGGTGTCCCCGGCCAAAACGGGCTGCATCCTGCATCGAATTGCCTTTAAGCGATGTTAAGGAATACAACCACTCATGCCCGCCATGCTGATCGGCATTAAAATTGGTTACCCAGTAGTTGTTCATTGGCCAGCCAAACATATGGGTGGTTTCGGGGAGGGCTCCGGCCTTAAACCGGCCTGTGTTGATATTTCCGAACTGCATCAGCGGAACTTCAACCGAAGAAACCACAAACTGCGCCTGTTCATTGTACAGCCTGGCGTAGGTCTGAATGGTGTTCCAGTCGTTACTTGAGCCGGGTATCTGATCAATGCCGGCGCGCATTTCGCCACCCGGCACATCCAGCGCAAGCTGACCACCATCCAGCGCAAAAGGCAGGGCAATGTAAATCCCCTCAGGGTCGGTAACCAATTTCTTTTCAATGGCATAGAACAAATCAATGCGCTTGGTGGTGTTGAACAGCCTGATTTCAAAAATATAAGTCTGATCGCGTTGGGCAGCGGGGGTGTTTCCTCTGAATTTCAGAGTATTCCAAACCTCGCCGGTTTCGTACCCATCATACCACACCGAATCGAGGCCCTCACGCGTAAAATTGGTAAGCTTGTACGATTCCATTTGTGAGCGGTTGTTGAGCAACTCGTATATAAACTCTCCGAAACTGTACTTTGCCTTTGAATCAACCAATTGCAGGTTTAATTCTTTGTCGGTAATGCTGCTGATGGCGCCCCTGTCTAAATCAAGATCAATGTGGTACCATTTGTTTTCGAGGCTGCTGATGGCTTTGCGGGCTTCGGGGACTGTGGCAATTTTTGCAGATTTATCTATTTTGATGATGTACTTTTTATATCCGAAAGCAGGGACATCGTCAACCCATATGGCATAATAGGTTCCATCGGAATGATGCTCAACCGGCTGAGCTTTGGCTTCATTTCCCTGCTGGTCAGTAATTGCAAAAGGAGTGTAGCGGGGCAGAATCTGATGGTCAATATATACTCTGAGCAATCCGCTGCGCTTCCAGTTGAGGGTATTGTACACAATGAGCGAAGGTTCTTTTTCTCTTTCAACAAAATGCTGAAGCAGCCCCATGGTTTCTTCGCCCAGCATTCTGGCTCTGCGGGCAGCCTCCCAGGCATAGGATTCTTTGATACGCCGCTGCTCGAGAGTATATTTGTGATAAGGTTCGCGTACGCTGTTGTGATAACCCACGGTATGTTCCGTATAAAACAAAAGTGCGGAGTTGGTGGCATCTATGCGGTCGGTGATTTTTTCGGGAAGTGCGGCACCCTGCAGTAACGCCATGCTGAGTCCGGTGGAGTTGGCAATTAAATCGCCCTGTGCCTTTCTGCTTGCTGCCACTTCGCGTGCCGATGCGCCAAATCCATCGGTCCACCAATCGGGCCATGCTCCGCGGATTACCTGAAACTCATGGCCGTATTTCTGCTCCATTTCTTCAAAAAATGCGGTAGCAGTGGCGGTTTGCAGCTTAGGCCAGGTGTACTTTTCGTTCCATTGACGGATCATTTCACTGGCGTGGGTCGAGGGGGGTGAATTGTCTACCAGAAAGCCCGAATGCTGTATGGAGATCAGATCGTAGGCATATCCTTTGGCTTCCAGCTCGGTGAGATAGGTGAGCAGTTTGTCTTCAAATACATTAAAATCACCGGCATGAATTTTAAACACCGTATTACCGGTCATATAATGCTCGGCACGGAAAGCCAGCATTCGGTTGCCCGATGGCGACTCCCACCAGAACAGGGTGGGCTTATCGAAACAGATGAGTGCCCGGTGCCCGTGGGTACCCATATTCAGGTATTTTACACCAAGGTCGTGGTAATAATCGCAAAAGTTCCATCCAATGCCGTTAACATCGTTCTGCATGGCTGTTTTCACTTCCATTCCTTTCGATTTTATCAGCGAAACGGGCCTGAGTGAGGCAGCCAGGGTTTGTTCGTCGGGGAGCTCATCAAAATTAAAGTACATGCCTGTGAGTTCAATTCTGCCTTCTGCAACTCTTTTTTTCAGGCGCTCGGTTTGTGCAGCGGGGCGGCTTTTCAGATACTCATCCACAGCCCAGGATGCTTCACAGGTCCAGCGGAATTTTGCCTCTTCGGGGTAATCATCGGTGTTGTCGCAGTAGTCAAGGGCATAGTCAATGTAGCGCAGATGCTCGGCCAGAATGTCGGTTTGTGAGCGGGTATATCCTATGTCGGTATGAGAATGCTGCACAAAGTTGACGCGCCATTTTTTTACCGGTTTGAGCTCCAGAACTCCTTTCCAGGTATCGGCTTCGGTTTCCACCCTGTAATTCACTTTTTTGGCTTTGTTTACTGCCGGAAGGTCAAGTTTGATGTAATTGTAACCAAAATTGAGCGTGGTCTCCTGAATGAGCTTTCCATCCACAAAGAAGCGGGCAGGGCTTCCTTTACCCAGGTGCAATACCACTGCTACGCCCAGCTGAAAAGGTTTTCCGTCCTTATCCTTCAATGCGGGAAGGGCTTTCAGAAGAATTCCGTTTTCAACCTTAAACCTGAAAGTCATCAGCCAGGTGGTTTTGTTCAGCCCGGAACCGGTAGCCTTTATGCTGAGTTTTTCTCCGGCTTTCAGGTTTTTGGCAGGTACGGTAAGATACACAAACCCAAATCTGTCGCCGTGCTGATCCACCATATCCTTGCTGAAATATAAGGATGAACCATCGGCTGCATGATGTGTCCATTCGTCGGAACCATCTGCAACAATGGTAAATGCCGGTTTTCCGTTGATTTCAATACTGAAATCGCCGATCCCCGGCGAAGAGCCGATACCGGCGAGCCACACAAATGAAATGTTTTCTGTGTTCACACCGGCAGGAACAGGATCGGTAAGCCATTCCATGGAGTCGCTGCCATCGGTGGTGCGAATAATCATACACGATTCGGCAATGGGAATGGAGGAATGGTAATCAAAATCAGGGCCGTATACCTCTGACCCGTAACCATTTACAATGGTAGTGTTGCCAGTAAGCGGGTTTTGCCCGGACACGGCAGCGCTCAGCAGCGCAAATACAAACAGCAGGACTTTTGTTTTCATTTTTTTGTGTTTACTTTACAAATGCTTTAACAAGAATGGCAGTGCCCTCACCCAGATTGGCAAGGGTAATAAAGCCGGCCGCCGCCGGAACAACAAAGGTTTCGGCATAATTAAAATGCATGGTAATTCCATTGCGGGAGGTAACCGAAACCCGGCTTCCTTCCACCAGGCTGAAGACCATAAACTTACCTTCGGTGGGGATGACAACTGTGGATTTCAGATGAATGCGGTGCACATCGTACAGGTGGCGGGCATGTGTTTTCAGATGAAACAGACTGTGTGTTTCGTCTTCGCGGATGAGTTCAGGCCGGCACACCAGCTCTTGCTCCACTTTTGCACCCCGGCGGTCGAAACAGAGGTTTTCCATGGCCCGTTTGATGTTGAGCGGACGGGGTTTCCCATCGAGGTCGGGGCGAACCCAGTCGTACATTTTGAAAGTAAAAATGTAGGGTGTGGAACTGATTTCAAGTACAAGATTATTTATACCCGAAGCATGAACAGTGCCGGGCGGAATAAGAAAAAGGTCGTGTTTGCGGGCAGGCAGCTTTTTTACGTACTTTTCAATGTCAATTTCACGGTTTTCAGCAAAACTTTCGAGGAGCGCCTGTTCAAAGGCCTGAGGATTAATATCTTCCTGAAAGCCAAGATACACCGTTGCATCTTCAGCCGCATCCAGAATGTAATAGGTTTCTTCCTGAGTAAAGTTTTCGTTGAAATGTTTTTTGGTGTACTCCTTTTGCGGATGGCACTGCACAGACAGGTTTCCGCCATGAAAGGTATCGAGGAAATCGAAACGTATGGGAAAATCGGTGCCAAACTCCTGATGTGCATCACCCTGAACGGCTTCAGCTTCGAGAAACATCAGGGTGTCGAAGGAAACCTCAAGCAGTGAGTTGTTGTGGCTGAGCAGCAAGCCATTCTCGGGAACAATCAGCTCAAACGACCAGGCATAATTCGGCACTTCAGGGTTAAGGCCATCAATGTTTCGCAGCATCCAGTTGCCTCCCCAGGTGCCGGGCTCAAACCACGGCCTCACCCTGAAAACGCTGCTGCTCAGGCTTTGCATGGCTTTGCGCAGATGGGAGCCTTTGATCCAGGTAATCTCATCCGGGCGCTGGGCATCTATTAATACGTCAACCAAAGGCAACAGCCTCTGTTTGTGGCGATTGAGCACTACCCAGTCCACAAAATAAAACTGCTTATACATCGCTTTGGGATCACCGGGCTTTTGCCGGCCCAAATTGGTGACTGCCCCTGCCCTTGCCCTGAACTGAAGTTCATTTTTAGGGAGGTCGGCATATACTGTAAAGCCCTTTAATCCGCAAAGGCTGGCACCACAGCCATATACAACGGTAATGGCTGTTGAATCATCTTTTTGAATAGCAGTGAGTTTCCGGGCATCGAAAAAATCGCTCAGAGTCAGGGTAGTGCGTGTTCCGAACAGCGGGTCATCTCCTCCCAGAAAAGGAGCTGTAAGGCTGCAGATCTCCGTTTCCGGAAGCATAGCTACAGAAATATCAATCCAGGAGGAACTTATATTCTGTGCTTCAAAAAACCGGATGAGTTGTTCTTTGATATCCTCAAAAAACACGCCGATGTAGCCATCAATCAGAACCACGTGGTGTTTCATCAGTGCATCGGCAAGTGTTGCAAAGTCAGTAAAGATTTCACCTTCAGGCAATGGATGGGCGGGGTAAATGTCGTAGCTGCCCGGTTTTGTTCCTGGATGCCGGAGAGGAAGGAGGTGCTGTGAAGTTTTTCTACGGGAGCCGGCCATTATCGGGTGTTTTTCATCGAGAGTTCATAAAATGCCAGAAAAACCAGAAAAGCAGCACATGCCGCCAGCACCATCATTCCTCCTGAAACACCTGAAACATCGGTAAACCAGCCTGCCAGAGGAGGCACAAACGCTCCCCCTGAAACCGCCATAATCATCAGCCCTGAAATTTCATTGTTGCGTCCTGTATAACGGGCAACCGTACCTGCAAAAATGAGCGGGAAAATATTGGCAGCTGCCAGGCCAATGGCAAACATCAGCGAAAGGGCAACTGCAGCGGTGGGTGCAAATATCAGTGAAACGATAAGAACTAGGGTAAGTACAGCAGAGGTCAGCAGAAATTTGCCAGGATTAAAACGGGTAAGCAACATGGCACCGGCAAATGTGCCTAACATTTTACCAAAGAAATACAGGCTGCGTCCCTGTTTGGCTGGTTCGGGGTCCATGCCCAGCTTTTCCATCAAAAACTGACCTGAAGTTGAGTTGATGCCCACATCAATGCCTACCACAAAAAAGATTCCGAGCACCATGAGCAGTATGTAAGGAATGCTGAGCAACTGAAAAGCCGACCTGAAACTGGCCCGTTCAGCGCCGGCCTGCATTTCAGCAACCGGAGTAAGATGCAGCCAGACAGCCGAAAGCAGCGAAATGGCACCAAAAACCAGAAAAACTATTTTCCAGTTTCCGGTCTGCAATGCAAAATAACTGGCCACAAACGGTGCAATCATGGAGCCCAGTGCTTTTACAAACTGCGAAAAACTCAGGAAACTGGCACTGCGGGTTGCAGGGACTACTTCAATTAGCAAGGGGTTGGCAGAAACCTGAAGTATGGTGTTGCCAATGCCCAGTAAAACAAATCCCAGCAGCAGGGTGGGGAAAGTATAGTACAAAAACGGCAGCAGCAAACCGGCTGCAGTTACCAGCATTCCGATGTTTACCATATTGCGTTTGCCAATGCGCTCCTGCAGCAGACCTACAGGCAGGGACAATGCAAAAAACCACACAAACACAGCCATGGGAATCAGCTGAGCCAGGGTGTTGCTTACATTAAAGTCGTTGCGGGCATTGTCAACACCTATGCCTACCAGATCGCAGAAACTCATTACAAAGAATGAGAAAAGCACCGGGATTACTGCTTTGTACGAAATGTTTTGTTTTTCCATTTTCAGGGATTTGTTTTCAGTTTTTTACAATGGTTATCATTCAAAGGCACAGACAGGCACTTCCGCTCAGGGCTGAATCTTCCTGGTGTTGGGAAATGTAAATCTGAGTTTTTGCTCCGTGTTCAGTAAAGGCTTGCTGCATCTGTTCGCCAAAGAGGGGAAAAGCGGCGGAGATATTTCCGCCAATCACCAGACCGCCTGCATCGAAACCGCTTAGCCAGGGTGACAGAAATTCGCCCAATGCTTTGCCGAAATCCATAAAGATTCCGGCAGCAAGTGCATTATGTTCTGCTTGATGCGCCAACTCTTTAACTCCGGTGATGGTGTTGCCTGTTAGCCTGAGGTATTCCTTCAAAAACCAGCGGGTGGAAAACTGATCGTCGGCGATGCTGCTGCCTGCTGCGATATGGTACAAAAAACCATCATCGGGAATGCCATATTTCCCGGCAACGGGCGAATGGTCTTCAATAAAGGTTGTGCCAAAGCCTGTGCCCAGGGTAATGGCGAGCAGGCGGTGGTGCACGGACACTTGTCCGGTAAATGACTCACCTATGGCAAAACAGGCGGCATCGTTCTGAAACCGGATTCTGAAATCGTGCTGCAAGCTGAGGCGGGTGATCAATTCCTCACGGACATTAACGCCAAAAAGTTGTTCGAATTTCCCGACATTCTTGAACCAGGCCACCCCGTTTTCGTAATCGAAAGGACCGGGCATAGCCATTCCAATTCCGGCAAGCGAAGAAAGCGGAATTTCGCCGGCAGCAAGAACAATGGACGAGGCCCATTTATCCAGAATTTCGCTGGCCGGGGCATGGCAGTCAACCGCTTTTCTAACAGTTCTGCTTCCTTCAAAGGAGTTGGTGTGCAGGTCGAACAGCCTGCAGGTAATGTGTGTACCACCGATGTCGGAGCCTATAGCAGGTTTAATCATCTTGCCGGTGAATTTCGATGGTATAGGTGAATTTGTCAGCGATATAAAACCCTATGTTGTATTCCACAGGTCTGTCGCCGGGATCGGAAACAAAGCGTTTCCTGAGCAGTACCGGGTCTCCCGGATTTATTTTAAGCCTTTTGGCGGTGATGCTGCTTGCCCTGCGTGCGCTGATTTGTTCGCGCGAAATTTTTGCCACGGTACTGAACTCCTTTTCCAGAAGTTCGTAAAGGGGCTGACCAAAATCGGCTTCGGGTGTTATTCCTGTGCGGGGGTGAAAGTAACTTTCGAAATATACAAAGGGACCGTCGGCATCACCTCGCAGGCGGCTGAGTTTAACAACAGGCGTTTCCGGTGTTATCCCGAAAAACTCTGCCACTTTTTCTCCGGCTTCAGTCCATGAAGCCTCTATCTGAAAGTTAACAAAGGCAATTCCCCTTTCATTCATTTCATGTGTGAAGGAGTGCCAGCTGCTCAGGCGGGTGGTCATGGTTTTGGCAGCTACTTTGGTGCCAACGCCTTTTTTACGGACAATCAGCCCTTCGTACTCCAATTTGTTGGTGGCCTGCCTCACGGTGTTTCGGCTGATGCCCAATTGTTTGGCCAGGTCAACCTCGCGGGGAAGATATTCCCCGGCGGCATACTGAGGCAGTTCAATCAGGCTGCGCAGCAAGGTTTCTACCTGCACGTGCATGGGTACGGGGCTGTTGTGGTCAATCTGAATTCTTTCCATTGTTCATATGTTCAGACATAGTGCAAAAGTAACAGGTATTTTTTAATTTCAAAGAAAAATTTTTGGTAATAGGTCGCTTGTCGCGGGAGCGCGAAGCGGTAACGAGAGAGATCGCTTGTCTCGTGAGCGCGCAGCGATAACGAGAGTGGTCAGAGATTCAAATCAGAGATTTCCTGTAACTTAACCAAATATCTCAGGCTGATACCAAGGCTTGAAAGTGCCATCATTTTTAATTAATCAACCCATTGGATACTAGAAATTTGCCATTAAAAATTAACAAGCTGTCTGACCTGTTTATCTGTAATTAATCGTCATTCCAAATCCTTGTGCCTTTCACAAAAACGCTTCATACCGGGTTTCGGATGCTTCATTTGCGCATTATACCGCTTCGCTGAGAAAACCAAAAACAGGGTGTGAAACAAAGATAATTTTGTGCCATTGATCCCTCAAAAAAACTGTAAAATGAAAATCTTTTATCTGCAAATGCTGCTTTGCCTGTTATTTTTAGCTGGCAGCTGCGAAAATGACGAAAGTTCTGCAAATGACAATACTGTTGCAGCAGGAGAATCCTTTTTGAATGTTGCCTATGCCAGCAACTCATCTGCCCAGAAATTGGACATATATCTGCCCGAAGGGGATGGCCCTTTTCCGGTTGTAGTGCTTATACATGGTGGCGCATTCAAAATGGGTGACAAATCCATGGAAACCTCAAACGCTGCCTTTCTGGTTTCAAAGGGTTATGCTGCTGCATGTATCAACTACCGGCTGAGCGGGGAAGCAATATTTCCGGCACAAATACAGGATTGCAAAGCTGCAGTGAGGTTTTTAAAAGCCAATTCAAGCCAGTACAAACTGAATCCTGAAAAAGTTGCCTCGTGGGGTTCATCTGCCGGTGGTAATTTATCGGCACTTCTGGGCACAACAGCCGGTGCAGAAGAACTCGAAGGTGCCGAACCCGGAAACAGCAGTTTTTCATCTGCAGTAGTGGCTTCGGTTGCCTGGTTTGGCCCAATGAACTTTTCAACTATGGATGCCGAAGCTGCAGCTCTGGGTTTTAGCCTCAATACAAATGCAGCAAGTTCTCCTGAGTCGCAGCTGATGGGTGCTGCCATTCCCACCATCCCCGAACAGGTTCAAAAAGCCAACCCGGCGAGTTATATTTCTGCCGGTGATGCAGCATTCTTCATTCAGGCAGGGGATGCCGACAGGAACATACCTTATACCCAAAGCAGCAACTTTTATCAGGCTTTGCTTCCAGTATTGGGCGAAAATGCTGTAAGTTATGAATTGCTTGCCGGAGCAGGACACGGAGGCAGTCAGTTCAGCTCGGCTTCAAACCTCGGAAAAGTAATTGCATTCTTCGACAAACACCTGAAATAATCCAATAAATACAAAAATCATGAAAAAAAATCTGTTTGTATTCGTGGCATTTTTGCTTGCATTTATCAATGCAGATGCTCAGAAATGGAATCCAACATACTCCAATGTAGATTATGTTGGCGATGGCAGCTCAAAGCATATGCTCGACATTTACATTCCCACGGGAGTTTCAGCACCCACGGCAACCATTGTGCACATACACGGAGGCGCTTTTCTTATGGGTAGCAAAGGTGTTTCGGAGCAACCCTCTTTTCAGACCCTCTTTAATAATGGCTACAACTGTGTTGACATCAACTACCGTTACAGCAGCGATTCCATCTGGCCGGCACAGGTTCATGACTGCAAGGCAGCCATAAGGTATCTCAAAGCCAACGCTGCCTTATACAATATTGATACCTGTAAAATAGGAGTGATTGGTGAATCGGCCGGGGGGTATCTAGTTTCCATGCTCGGTACAAGTGGCCAGGTATCTTCACTCGAAGGATTACACTTTGGCAACGCACACGTTACCAGCAGAGTGCATGCGGTAGTTGACCTTTTTGGTCCGATAAATTTCTTAACCATGGATGCTGAAGCCGCCGCACTGGGCTTTACCATCAACACCAACGCGGCTACATCGCCCGAATCGAGGCTGATGGGAGCCCCGGTTCAAACCATTCCTGAGCTGGTTACACTTGCCAACCCAACCACATACATCAGTTCCGATGATGCAGCTTTCTTCATTTCGGCCGGCAGCCAGGATATGAATATTCCTTACACTCAGGGTCAGAACCTGTGCAATGCTCTGGTTCCGGTGATTGGCAGTTCAAAAGCATCTTTTGAACTGATTGCAGGCGCAGGACATGGCGGATCTGTTTGGCACAACTCCACCCAGGATGCCAAGTATCTGGCTTTTTTTAATGAGTCGCTCACAGGTTGCGATCCTACCGGTACAAGCTTTAACTGCATATCCAAAGAAAAGCTTGTGGTGTCGCCCAACCCGGCAACCGAAAATTTCTTTCTCACTATGCCCTCAGACCAGCAATACGCGGTTTCGGTAATCAACCAACTGGGTGCGGTGGTTCATAGCAGCGATTATATAGGAAACCAGATAAAAGTAGATTGCTCAAACCTTCCGGCCGGATTTTACATAGTAAAAGCAAGTTCGGCAAGCAAGGTTTATACTGCATTGCTTATTAAGCAGTAACCCCATTTTTTAAAGTAAAAGGCCCGATCCTGATACAGGTTCAGGCTTTTTGCTTTATTGGTTTCAAAATACATTACTTTAGTACCCCAAAAGCCCTGCACTTAAATGAGTCCAACCTGGCAGTTACCTGCAAAAAAGTATATACTCATATATTCGCTTGCCGGTAGTTTATTAACTACAATAATTCCCATTACTGTTGCTATTGACCATTTGCAAAGCCAGCATTTTTTATTGCGGCTGGCTGACATTACGTTGTTATTTTTTATCACCTCACTGGTTTTCTATATCAGCTTTTTGCTGAACCTGCGATTTTATAAACTAAGCATAATCAGGAGACTGACAATAAATATTGCTGCATTTGGTTTACTCAGTTTCTTAAGCATTTCAGTTCATTTGCCTGTATGGAAAGTAACCACACACATTCCGGTTATTTTTTACTTCAGGGATGAAATAATTAGAAACCTTACCATTTTTATAGTCAGTTCTCTGGCTGCCCGTTATTACTACAATAATGTTGAAATACAAATGGTCAAATTGTTAAACTCTGAGCTGAAAAATGAAAATCTTACCAATCAGGTCAATGGGTTAATGCAACAGATCAATCCGCATTTCTTTTTCAATTCTTTAAATACTTTAAGCGGGCTGGTGCAGGAAAACCCTGAAAAAAGTGAAGTTTTTATCAGCAAACTCTCACAGGTATTCAGGTATGTGCTTAAAATGCAGGAAAACAGTCGGGCATTGCTGGCCGATGAACTCAATTTTGCTGAGGACTATTTTTACCTGCTGAAAATGCGATTTGAAGATAAAATTAATCTTACGATCAATATTGATGACAACAGACATCAAATGGTTCCTTCGCTTTGCACACAATTGCTTATCGAAAATGTAATCAAACACAACCGAATGAGCAGGCAAATGCCGGTGGACATACAAATCAGCATTGAAGACGGATTTCTTGTGGTTTGTAACACATGGTTTCCCCAGCAGAGCAACGCAAGTACAGGGCTTGGATTAACCAACCTGAATAAACGCTCAGAACTGCTTTGCGGCAAACCGATTGAAATCAAAAAATCACAAAACCTGTTTTGTGTAAAAGTTCCTATGTTAAAAAGCTGATGTATGAAAGTTGTGATTATTGAAGATGAAGGGATTGCCACCCGCCGCTTAAAAAAAATAATTCATGAGATTGACCCTCAGATAAATATTATTGCTGAGATTGACTCTGTGGAGGAGGGGCTGAAATGGTTCAGAAAGTATTCAACCACTCAAATAGATCTGGTATTTTCCGATATACATCTGTCTGATGGTCTGGCATTTGAAATCTTCGAAGACACTCATATTGCCATCCCTGTTATATTTACTACCGCTTATGATGTTTATGCTCTGAGGGCTTTTAAACTAAACGGGGTGGATTATCTGCTGAAGCCGATTCAGAAGGCCGACCTGGAAAAGGCCATCGCCAAGCTGCAGCAAACCAAAAAAATGTATTCGCATCAACAACTTTCTGATATTCAAACACTCATCAGTCAGTTCAGTAATCAAGCCAGCAAAAACCAAAGTTTTATCAGCTATCAGAAAGACCGGATCATTCCCCTGGAAGCAGGAAATATCGCTTACTTTTTCATTGAGAACCTGATTGTTTATGCGGTTACCGGAACACAGAAATACGTGCTGGAAGAAAACATGGAAGATATAGAAAAAAGGCTTTCAGATACCATGTTTTTCAGAGCCAACAGGCAGTTTATCATTCAACGAAAATACGTGGTATCGGCTGAGCTTTATTTTAACAACCGTTTGCTGGTTCATTTAAATGTTACCACTCCCGAGCCGGTAATCATCAGCCGCGAAAAATCAGCAGCTTTCAAAAACTGGCTGGCCGGTTTTTAAGGTATTCTTCAGTCGGCTTTTCTGATTTAGAACTGTTACCATAACTTTTAGCTCAGATCCGGTAAGAGCGGGGAATGCTCATTACAACAATTCATCACCTTTCTGATAGCAGGGATGATTACTATCTGCTTTTACGAATTTTTGCATCTCTGTGCATTTAGTATTAAGCACTTATTAATTCCGAAACTCCCTGCTTTATATCTTTCCTTTCTGCACAATGAACACTACTCCCCCGGCGTTAGTTTATACCATACGAAATTCCCTGTACCTTGTCCTCGATTGGAACCCGCAAACTCTGGCTTCGCCTGGTTTATATCTTTCTTATTATTGTCACAGGCTTTTTGGTCCTGCTGCTGGCGGCATCCCTGCTTTTTGGCGACAAAGCCAAAGAGATGATTGTTGCTGAGATCAACAGCAACCTGCTGGTACCTGCCGAAGTGGGCGACATCAGTTTCAGCATTTTCAGGAGTTTTCCCGATGCGTCGGTTTCTTTCAGCAACATTGCCGTTCAACCTCCCAAAGACAGGCCCGATGCGCCCGGACTGATTCACGCCCGCAGCATCCGGCTCAGGTTTGGTATATTCAGTCTGTTCAGCAAAAATTACCGCATCCGGAGCATCGAAATCAGCCATGCTTCCATTACCCTGTTCCGGGATATAAACGGAAACACCAACTACAACATCTGGAAAAAGCAGGAAGGCAGCAGCAGCAAGCCGGTGAGTTTCGACATTCAAAAGATTCTGCTCACCGATACCGAAATTTTTTACCGCGACCTGAGCTCCCGGGCTGATGTTGCCATAAGTTTACCGCATATGTTGCTGAAAGGGAAAACCGGAAACGGACTCACCGAACTTTCTCTCGATGGCAGCATGGCTCCCCTGCGTCTCACATTCGGCGGCGAATCCTACCCAACCCTGCCTGAAACCCGCATACATATGGCACTGCGGCTGGATGCCCAAAGCAGCACCCTGCATATTGATAAAGGCAACGTCATGGCAGGAAATATTCCATTGAAACTATCGGGATGGCTGGGCTACGGCTCAAAAAATCAGTTGCTGAATCTTGACATCTCAACATCAAAAGCCGATATTTCGGAATTTATGGAATACATTCCCGCAGCGCTGACCTCCAAAACAGGGAAATACAAGCCCGATGGTAAACTCAACCTGACATCAAAAATTTCAGGAGGGTGGGGCAAGGGCCGGACTCCGGCAATTGCGGCCGATTTCAGCATTGAAAAAGGTGAACTGCTGCACAGCGAAAGCGGCCTGAAGCTGCACGACATATCGCTCAGCGGCAAATATACCGGGAAAAACGGAAATAAACCTGATCAGCTCAACATCAGCAGCTTAAATGGCCATGCCGGCAGAGGCAGTTTTAAAGGGAGTTTGAGTCTGAACAACACTGCAGAGCCGCGCATCATCCTTAAAATCAGCACCCGTCTCTTTCTGGATGAACTCAGGGGTTTGCTTTCACCGGCCGATATTGAACTGACCTCAGGTGAAATGATTGCCGATGTTTCCCTGGAGGGAGGTACTGCCCAGGGGCAGCAACTTGCCGAAAAAGCGCAGGGACAGGTAGTTTTGAAAGAGGCTGCATTCAGATTAAAACGTTCAGGCCGCGAAATCAAAAACCTCAATGCCAGCCTCGAACTC